>SLDM01000419.1 GCA_007125255.1 Phycisphaerales bacterium | reverse complement strand
CGTCGCAACGGGTCTTCGATTCGGAGGCCCGCTTCGGATTGCGGCAATGGCCGGGCGAACCATGATCGAATTCCATTCGATTCGATCCGTTTTCATTCGATTCCGGCCACTCGGGGCCGGAGCACCGTCATGCAACACCTTCAACGTGTTGTGAACCCCTCCACCAAGAGATCAGGAAAGTTCGGGACGAACCACCACCATGCAACGAGCGAAAATCAGCGTCATCGGAGCCGGCAACGTCGGCGCCACCTGCGCCCACTGGGCCGCGATCAAGGAACTCGGCGACATTGTCCTTCTGGACATCCCCGACCGGGAGGGCGTCGCCCAGGGCAAGGCCCTCGACCTCTTCTGCTGCGCGCCGATCGAGCGATTCGACGCCAACGTGATCGGCACGAGCGACTACCGCGATACCGCCGACTCCGATGTCGTGATCGTCACCGCCGGCCTGCCGCGCAAGCCCGGCATGAGCCGCGACGATCTGATCGCCACCAACGTCAAGATCGTCAAGAGCGTCTCCGAGGAAGTCGCCCGGCACTCGCCGAACGCGGTGATGATCGTCGTGAGCAACCCGCTCGACGCAATGGTGTACACCGCGTGGAAGGCTTCCGGCTTCCCGACCAACCGCATCATCGGACAGGCGGGCAACCTCGACGTGGCCCGCTTCCGCGCATTCCTCGCGCTGGAGCTCGGCGTCTCGATCGAGGATATCCAGGCCCTTCTGCTCGGCGGACACGGCGATGACATGGTCCCGCTGCCGCGCTACACTAGCGTGCACGGGATCCCGATCAACCAGCTTCTCTCGGAAGAGAAGATCAACGCCTGCGTCGAGCGGGCCAAGGTCGGCGGCGGGGAAATCGTCAAGCTCATGGGAACCAGCGCGTACTACGCGCCGGCTTCGGGCAGTGTGATGATGGCCGAAGCGATCATCCGCGACAAGAAGCGCATCATGCCGTGCGCCGCGTACTGCGAGAGCGCCTACGGCGTGGGCGAAAAGGGCGACGGATACTTTATCGGCGTGCCGTGCGTCCTCGGCACCGGCGGCATGGAACGCGTGATCGAAATCGATCTCCAGGGAGAAGAGAAGACCCTCATGGACGAGTCGATCCAGCACGTCAAGGATCTCGTCCGGGTCGTCCGCGAGACCTTCCCGGAACTCGCCGAGGCCGCGGCCAAGGTCTGAACGGCCATCGATCGATGGACTCACGAAGCCCGCGGATCTCGCTCCGCGGGCTTTTTCAATGGGGTGAGATCACCGTCGGGCCGGACTCAGGGCCCGGACGGAGGGGCGGGTGTCGCTGGAGGACCGGGGGGAGCGCCGAGCATCAGCGTGACGTAGAGCATGCCGAAGAGGACCGCGATCAGCAGGACCGAGGCGACGAGCCAGGAACCGCGCAGCCGTCTTTCGCGCGGCGGGAGGAGCGCGACCTCCCCGGCCGGATCGTCACCGCGCTGGCCGAGGTCGCGGAGTGAGAACGCTCCCCGGCACTCCGGGCAGCGGCGCAGGCCGCGATTGATCCGCCCGATGAGGCTGAGGTCACAGTGCGGGCAGCGTTCCTCGTGGGCGGGAAGCGGCACGGGCGGATCGTCCGCGGGGTCGCCGCCGTGAACATCATGTTCGGGCGCGAGGCCGAGACCGTAGAAGATATGCGCAAAGCCGATGGCACCGAGCACGGTGTAGGCGAGCCATGCAAAGACGTTCGCCCCGGGCGGGATGAGCCAGATCAAGGCCCCGGTCCCGAGTTGCAGCACCGCGCCGACACTGATGATCGCGATGCGACGAAACTTCTCGCGCTTCACGATTTCCGAACGGGTCGCGCCGCAGGCGGGACAGCGCTCATCGCGGGCCAGGTCAAACGGCGCGGACGCCTCGCACCGGACGCACCGCCAGGTGGGGGCGGACTCATCGAAGAGGGCTGGCTTGGCTTGAACGCCCATGTTTGCGATTGTAGAACTCTCGCCGGGGGGGAGCCGGGGGGCGGGCGGAGCCGATTTGCCGGGAATCTGAATCTGACCGGGGCACGCTTCGAAGCTTGTCATGTAGGCCGAAGCTCGATCGACGGATCCAATCGTGCAAATATTCACGATGTTGCACGGAAACAGCGGCGGGTCATACTTGGTTATGCAGGTGAGAGCAAAGGGTCGCAACGAGTCTCAGAAGTTTTTCCGGACCTGTGTTCGTCGTTGCTTTCGCAACTGCTCTTGAAATCCTCTATCGGCATGCGTGAAGCCACGATCGTTCTCGTGAGGATAAGGCACGCAATAAAAGACGAGGGGGAAGCCGGGGACCGATGGAAAGGAGTGATCACGATGACTGCGACCGAAACCATGCACGACGTTCCGACCACCCCCGATGAGAAGATCGGAAGTGTTGCCCACCAGGAATCGACCGTTCACTTCGTGGCGCGGGAGGCCAGGCGCGTCGCGGTGTGGGGGATCCTGATCTTCGCCGTGGTGACGGCAATCACGGCGGTCACCGCGATTTTCTGGATCATTCCCGCCGCCATCCTGGTGGTGAATGTCGTTCTCTTCGGCGTGGCGACGATCGTCGAGAGCATGACGCGCAAGCCGGGCGATCCGCACGAGGAAACGGCGGAAGAACAGCAGGCCCGTCAGGCCGCGACATCGAGTGTTGCCACAGAAGAATCGCGGCGCTTAGAGAAGAAGGAACTCATCGCCGATGCGGTGACCTCACACACCGCCAAGATCGTCGCCGGCCTCCTGGCCGGGCTGACCGTTCTTGCGCTGCTGCTCGCGGGGATCGTGCTGCAGCCACAGCTCGTGCTGATCGGCGGCATGATTCTCGTGGCGTACATGCTGCTCGTCGCCGCCCCGGCCTGGCTGGGATGGCTGAACGAGGAAGCGGAAGAAGTCGAGCATGAAGTCGAACGCGACGCGAAGGCGGGTGAGAAGTCCTGATATCTCGCGGCACTTGCGACTGCTTCGGCGTGCGAATCGAGAACGAACCTCACGGGCCAGGCCCCACGGATAAAAACCCGTGGGGTTTTTCCAACGATGCTCACGATCGCAGGTGGACCCGGACCTGCGGGTCTCAGGCGTTACCGTCCTTCTCGGCCAGGTACTGAATCATGTCGAGGCAGCGGTTCGCGTAGCCCATCTCATTGTCATACCACGCCACGATCTTGAAGAATCGGTCGTTGAGCTCGATGCCCGCGCCGGCGTCGTAGATGGATGAGTGGGGATCGCCGATGAAATCGCTGGAGACGACTTCATCCTCGGTGTAGGCGAGGACGTTCCGCATCGGACCGTCCGCAGCGGCTTTCATCGCGGCACTGATGGCCTTGAGCGAAGTTGACTTCTTCGTGCGGAAAGTCAGATCGACACAGGAGACATCCGCCGTCGGCACGCGGAAGCTCATCCCGGTGAGCTTGCCCTTGAGCTCGGGAATGCAGAGCCCGACCGCCTTGGCCGCGCCGGTGGAGGCGGGAATGATGTTCATGTAGGCGTTCCGCCCGCCCCGCCAGTCCTTCCTGCTCGGTCCGTCCTGCGTCGGCTGGGTGGCGGTCACCGCGTGGACGGTCGTCATCAGACCTTCTTCAAGCCCGAACTCATCGTTGATGACCTTCGCCACCGGCGCGAGGCAGTTCGTCGTGCACGAAGCGTTGGAAATGATCCGATCCTTCGGGTCGTACGACTCGTGGTTCACCTTGTAGGCGAACGTCGGCACCTGGTCGGTGGACTTGGTCGGCGCCGAGATGACGACGCGCTTGGCGCCGGCGTCCAGGTGCTTCTTCGAGCCGTCGTGGTCCGTGAAGAGGCCGGTCGATTCAAGAATGTACGCCGCGCCGAGTTCGCCCCAGCCGAGGGCCGCCGGATCCCGTTCGCTCCTGCAGACGGTCTTTTTCCCCTGGCAGAGGATGGTCGTCCCGTCCACGGTGACATCATGTTCAAACCGGCCGTGCACGGTGTCGTACCGCAACAGGTAGCCGAGTGAATCGGCATCGACAAGATCGTTGATGCCGAGGATGTCGAATCCGCCGCGCCGGATGGCCGCGCGGTACACCAGGCGTCCGATTCGCCCGAAACCATTGATGCCGACGGTGATCGCCATAGCGAAAGAAGTCCTCCACAGTCAGGGTTGGGGGGGGTGAGGGGAGCGGGGGCGGCCCGCGCCTTCTTCGGGAACGGCCGAGACGCCAGCGTACGCCGTGGACACGGGTCAGGCAAACGCGCGGGCCGGACTAGCTGCTGGTCTGGCTACCGGTCTGGCCGCCAGTCTGGCCGCCAGTCTGGCCGCCGGGCTTCTGCTCGGCTCGGGCCCTCTCCAGCTCCCGTTCCAGCTTGCGCACGCGTTTGCTCAGCTCGTACAAGTCCATCCCCGCCAAAGCGTTGCGTTTGGCGATATCGAGCGGCACCGTCGGCGCGCCACCGACCTTGCTTCCCGCGGGAATGTCGCGCGTCATCGCGGATCGCGCCATCGCCTGGACGCCGTCGCCGATCTTGAGATGCCCGGTCACGCCGACCTGCCCGCCGAGAACGACGTAGTTGCCCACTTCGACCGAGCCGGAGATTCCGACGAACGAAACGAAGAGGCAGTGTTTGCCGATGCGCGTGCCATGGCCGATCGAGATCAGGTCGGCGAACTTCGTCCCTTCGCCGATGCGCGTCTCGCCCATGGCGGCCCGTTCGATTGCGCACCCGCCGCCGAGCTCGACATCATCCTCGATGACCACGATGCCGGCCTGGGGGATCTTGTGGTGCGCGCCCTGGTGGGTGGCGTAGCCGAAACCGTCCTGCCCGATGACGGTGCTGGAGTGCAGTGTGACGCGGTTGCCGAGAATGCTGCGGTCGTAGATGGTGACGTTGGGGTAGAGAATACAGTCATCGCCGAGAACGGCTTCGGGGCCGATGTACACCCCGGGGTAAATCTCGCACCGTTCACCGATCTTCACGTCGTGCTCCACCACCGCAAAGGGATGAATCGTCGTGCCGGCACCGATTTCCGCATCGGGGTGCACGGCGGCCCGGGCGCTGATCGTCGCATCCTTCCGGCTGGTCAATTCACCGATGGGGGCCGGATGCGGCCGGTAGCCGTGCAGGGCGATCATGGCGTTCCGGAAGGCGAAGTAGGGATCATCCGCGACGAGCCGGTTCATGCCTTCGGGGCAGGGCGTCTTCGGTCCGACGAGCACGGCGGCGGCGGCGGTCTCTTCCAGGTGGCGTGCATATTTTCGGTTCGCAACGAACGCGACCTCATCCGGCCCGGCCCGGTCGATCGGAGCGCATCCGGCCACTTCGATCGACGCATCACCGTCGAGCGTGGCGCCGATGCGATCCGCCAGTTCGCTGAGTCTCATTTTCTTCATGCTGGGGATGAAGCTAGCCCACCGCCGACCGATGGTCAACGCTCGCCGGACCGGAACGACCGGGGATGAATCCGCCCGGGAGGCCCCCGGGGCGCCCGGGTCGTTGCTTGTGGCGTTACTAACCGCCCGGTATCCTCCCCGAACTCGATGATCTTCGACCCGACTCCCATCATTTCGATCGTCAATCGACACGGCAGCAGCACTTTTTCGCGGCAACGCTGGTTCTGGACGATGCTGGCGGCCCTCCTGGCGGCCGGACTGACCGCCGGCGCTGCCTTCGGACAGTCGGGTCGTGGCGATCAGGACGACCTGGTCGACCGCCCGGTCGCGGCGGTGGACGTCGAGGGGCTGGAGCGGGTCGAGCGCCGACTGGTGGAGAACAACCTGAGAACCTCCGTGGGAGATCCGTACGATCCGAATGCCGTCCGGGGCGATGTGAACCGGTTGTACCAGCTCGGCCGTTTCTCCCGCGTGACCGCGGAGGCGGAACTGCTCAACGATGGCACCGTACGGGTCATCTACCGGGTCGAGGAACAGGCGGTCATCGTCGAGGTGCAGGTGGTCGGCAACTCGCTGATCTCGGATCAGGAGATTCGCAATGCCGTCCAGCTCTTTCCCGGTGGGCCGCGGGATGACTACCTGATCGAGTCGGCCGTTCTCCGGATCGAAGAGATGTACCGCGGGCGCGGCCACTACCTCACGACGGTGGACATCGATCGACAGGAACTCGAAGAGAACGGCCTGCTCATCTTCCGCGTCATCGAAGGGCCGCGCACCCGGATCCGCGCGATTGACTTTGAAGGCAACACCGCCTTCACCAACGACCAGCTCATGGCCCGGATCGAAACCCGCACCGCCCTGGTCCTGCTGCGCCGGGGCGAACTCGATGAAGAGCAGTTGATCGACGATGTCGCGGCGATCGACCGGTATTACCGGGATCGCGGCTACCTCGCCGTGCGGGCCGACCGACGGATCGAGCTGAGCCCCGACAGCCGCGAAGCCAAGGTGGTTTTCGTGATCGACGAGGGTGATCCCTTCACGCTGCGGTCGGTTCGCGCAGAACGCCTGCAGGACGGCCGGCCGCCGGAGATGTTCACCTCGGAGCAGATTCAGGCGATGATCGAGATCAAGCCCGGGGATGTCTACCGGGGCGATCTGCTTCGCCGCTCAATCGATGTGATCCAGGACGCGTACGGCCGGCTCGGCCGGGTCAACGTCGAAATCAATCGCGAGGACCT
>SLDM01000476.1 GCA_007125255.1 Phycisphaerales bacterium | reverse complement strand
CCGTGCCGAAGGACTCATCGGTGATGAGTCCGTGCCGAAGGACTCATCGGTGATGAGTCGCTGGTCGGTCTCATCCACGAAGTAGATCCAATCCGCGGTTGCAACAGCGTTGACACCGGCCGCGCATGCGATCGCAGCGACCGCGCGAGTCCTCATAGGAGTGCTCTGACACATACGCAATACTCCTCCACTTATTCAATCATGTGATCCCGAGTTCACCCGGAGCGGTGGGCGTGTCGGGCCACCCCGGTACCTTCAACGTTACCTTAATGTGAAATGCGAGGCGTGTCGAGGTTTTTCTGGCCGGTTCGCTTGCCGGCGGCACACGGCGGCGTTTCGATTCCGCTGCCCGAACACGGATTCATGCGATAATCGCGGTATGGCGCAAACAATCCCATTCGGAGAACCCGATCACGTTGCGAACGCGATGTTCCGCGCGATCGGCGAGGCATCCCCGGCGGAACGGGTGAATGTGCTGCGGGCGGCGATCGGCGGCGATTCGGTCGATCACCGTGCCCTGCTGCGCCGGCTTGCGAAGGATTCGTCCCAACCGGAAGCAGCGGATGAATCGGCCGGATCGGACGATCACGTGCCCTGGAGCGCGGCGGCACTGCTCCGGCGATTTGATCGACTCCGCCTTCCGTCGCGCGATGCGCGATCGCTGGCGGGGGGGTTGCTCGAGCGAGCCGGAGTTCTCCCGGAGATGGCGGACTGGACCAACGTGCTCGATCGCGATGAACTGACCGCACGTCTCGAAGTGCTGCACGCTGCCGGGGCGTGGGATGAATCGCTCGCGCCGTTCGTCACGTTTTTCTTCCGGGCATCGGTGGCCGATCTCTACCAGCCGGCGGCGCTGGCGCTGGGGCGTCATCTGCACCATTCCCCGGCGCTGCGTGAATACTTCCGGCGGTTCGCCGGTGACCGCGGGATCGCGCTGGATCGGCCCATCCAACTCAACGGGACGCGCCCGGCCCGGCGCGTTCTGCTCGCGCTCGCGGCGGCCTCCGGTACCGACGTGGCCGAACTTGAGCTCACGCGCGACCCGATCGCGCGGCAGGGGGAGCAGGTCGAGATCCCGGAGAATGCCGCAGACCTCTCGATCGTGCTGCTCGCCCTGCAGGTTCTGCGTGACGCGCGGCCCGACGAGTCGGCGCTGGACGAGGTCTGCCAGGGCACTCTGGAGCGAATTACGCAGTTGCCGCTGGAGCGCGTTTCCCGCGCCACGGTGCAGCGGTTCGGCGAACTGCTGCCCGCATGTCGGGATGCGGCGGCCCCCATCTGGCAAAAGCAGTATGAGCGCGAGGTCGCGGCGCTGCGGTCACTTCCCGCAGGCCGTTTCGGGAGACGGGTCGGCGGACTCTGCCGGATCGATGACCTGCTGCGGCACCTCGCCGCCTGGCCTCACGACCGCGCTGAAGCGCTGGTGCGCGACATGGCGGAGCGGAGTCCGCACGATCCGGCCGCGCACTTCGCGCTGGCGCGGTGGTCGCTCTGGCGCGCCCGTCAGCAGGCCGAGGGTCCGCCGGCCGTCGAGCCCCTGCCGGAGGGGCGGCCCGCGCCCGGACCGCTCACGGTGCGTTCGGTTCTGAAGCGGATTGAAGCTCTCGCCCATGATGGGCGGGAGAACGATCAACTGCAGGACGATGAACTGTTCTCCCGGCCGGTGAGCGAGCATCAACTCTCGCTGGTGGATGATTTGAGCCGCACTCTCGCGCAGCGCGAAGCGTGGCTGAGTCACAGCGAGGGTGAGCGGGCGCTGTACGCCATGCTTCTGCTCGACCTGGTTCAGCATGACCCGCGCCCGCCGGCCCAGTTGACCTCGCGACTCATTCAGCAGGGGATCGATGCCGGTGGCGTCCACGAACCGGATGGCGACGGATCGGACACGGCCGCAACGCTCCTGGTGCGGTTGTTGACGTGGGAGCCGCCCGGCGCGGAAGAACTCATCGATGTGCGCACCCTGCACCGGATCGACGATGCGCGGACATTGCTGGCGCTTCTGCCCTCGCGCCGTACCTCGCCGCTGCTGTCGGGGCTCGTGGATGCGTTCGAACACCAGTTGCGATGGAAGCTGCGGCACGATGAACACTTTTCGCCGGAGCGGTTCCTGGCCCTGCTTGAAATTCGCGAGCCGCACCGAAGTTTCTTCCCCGCGCTGGCCACGCTCTGCGAGGGCCGCACCTTCCGCCGAACCGACGGCACCGTCGTTGATGTACTCAGCATGGTTGAGCGCCACGCGGAAGAGTCGACCACGATCGGAACCGACGACGCCTTCGGTCGATCGCTGGCGCGATTGTGCGAGCGTCTGCAGTCGCTGCTTGAGGAAAGAGATGCTGATCTGCCCGCGCTTCTGGAGCGCATGGCCGAAACGATCGGCGAGGCGGCGGAGGGACAACCCGGTCGTCCGGGGACCGTTCTGGGCGTGCTGCACGCCCTGCACGGCGAGCAACGTCCCGTCCTGCAGGATGGGTATCCGGCCTGGTCGGATCGATCCCTGAGCCGGTGGCAGCGGGAACTGGCCCCGGATCTGCTGCGCATCAAGACGTTGGCGCACACGCTCGTTCCCCCCGATTGGCGCAGCGGCGATGAAGTGCGGGAAGCCGTTGCGTCGTTGCGCTCGATGCTGGAATCGCATCTGATTCACCTGGCCCGGTCGCTGCCCCGGTTCGAGGCGGTCCAGTTGCGCCGCGTGCAGGTGCAGGTCGACGCGGCACTTCACGCCTGGGGCGAGGCGGTTGACCAGATTCTCGGCCGGTGGCCCGAATCCGTCCTGCGCACTCATCAGATCAATTTCGATGCGTGCGCCACCGTGTTTGCCGAGATCGGACGGATCGAGCATGATCTCCTGAGAGATCATCTGGTCAGGATATTCTGGCAATCACTGCGCCACTGGGCGACCGAACGCGCCACCGGAACGGTCGATGCATGGGCGCTCGAACGTGAACTGCTCGATCAGTCCCTCTCACGCGAACTTCACGAAGCGGACGAAGCCGCCTCGACGACCTATTGGACCGAGGCCGACCGGGCGCGCATGACGCACAGCCAGGTGGCGCTGTGGTGCGACCTTGCCTCCCGAGCCACGGAGCGCAACGAAGAGCAGCGGGTCCTGCAACTGGCGGAAGCGGAAGCGTACGCGCCGCTGCGCACCCATATCGTGGCAACGGACACGGTGCGCCACGTTCGCCAGTGGTGTCTGGACCGGTATCTGCTTCGTTCATCGGCAGCGCTGCGCAATGATCTGCGCCGGCAGGCCGGGAAGCCCCGGCGGGGACTGCTCACCGAGTACGGGGCGTTCTTCGGCAACTTCTCTGCGGTCTGGCTGGCGATGCTGATCGGCGCGATCTTCATGCTCGACTTCGGCGACGCGTGGACCGACATGGCCGATCCGGACATCGCGGACGTGCGCGGTATCACGATCACGTTTCTCATCGGACTCGGCGGCGCATTCGGCTACATCGTCTGGAACCTGCGCCGAAAGAGCGGCCTCAGCCCCGGCGAAGCCAGTTGGCCGCGGCGCAGAACGCAGCTTGCGCGGGCCAGCGCGTTTGCCGGCCTCTGTCTCATCTACACCCTCCTCGTCGTGACCGGCATGTGGTGGCTGCTCTCGCGAACCGATGCGGTCGTCGAGGGCGTCTGGGCGATCGGCCACATCATCGTCTGGGCCGGCTTTGCCATGTTTGCCGGTGTGTTCCTCGGCCTGCTCGCCGGTGGGGATTGACGAATCGGCCGAAACGCGCCTCATGCGTCCGCCGCGAGTCGCTTGCGAACCTCACCCACGGTCGCCCGGGCGATACGAATGATCTTCTCCGGATTGGTGGCGCCGGACTCGATCGACACCTCGCGCGGCTTCCGCCCGAGCGCCGCCGCGATGGCGCGACAGATCGCCCGGTTCGCCTTCCCGCCTTCCGGCGGCGCGCTGGTGCGGACTTTCAGCCGATCGCCGAGCATGCCCGCGACCTGGTCGCGGGCCGCGCCGGGCACCGCCTTGATCCAGAGCAGAACATCCTCGCCATCCGCTTCGGTGCGCATCGGTTCAGTGTAGGGCTTGAACGGATCCGCTTCGCGGCTCAGGCATGCTTCTCGCCGGGGCCGCGGCGAGATGGTGCCCGCAAGAGGTTCATGAAAGGCGCAAGACTTCGCCCCCGGCGAAGCCGGAGGCGGGAGTCGGCCGTGGAAGGCGAGAACTCGCGCCCGGCGCCGAAGGATTGCGTCCGTCCTCCGCGCCGCGGCGCCTTCCCCGTCGTTCCGGACGGCTCACCCGATCAGCCGCTCACGAATCGCACCTGGGTGAATCGGCAGGTCTCTCCTGTTCCCTCTCTATTCCTGGAACTCGGCGGCGACGGCGCTCTTTTCTTCTGATTGACGCGGCCGGCGCAGTTGCGCCAGGTCATGACCCGTCGGCTCCTGGAAGACGCGCAAGCCGAACTCCGGCGCCACCGCAATGATGTGATCGAAGATATCCGACTGCGCTCCTTCATAGACCGGCCAGCGTACGTCCTTGATATGCGTCCAGACCTGCAGGGGCAGACCGTGCGGCCCGGGCTCGAGTTGCCGCACCATCGTGGTGTACTCCTCATGCACCAGCGGATGGTTCTTCAGATACTCCAGCAGGTAGGCGCGGAACGTGCCAATGTTCGTCAGATGCCGCTCATTCACAATGATCTGCACATCGTGATCTGCATGGTGAGTGTTGTTGTGCTCTTCGATCTCATCCCGCTTGTTCGCCATGTACTCCCGAAGCAGACGGAACTTGCCGAATCGCTCCACCTCTTCACCGGTGAGGAAGCGAATCGTAGTCATGTCGATGTACACCGACCGACTGATCCGCCGCCCGCCGGCATCCACCATGCCCCGCCAGTTCTTGAACGCATGCTCCAGGAACTTGTGCGTGGGGATGGAGGTAATCGTCTTGTCCCAGTTCCGGACCTGCACCACGTAGAGCGAGATATCGACGACGGGACCATCCGCATTGAACTGCGGCATCTCGATCCAGTCGCCAACGCGGATCAGATCGTTGTTGACCAGTTGAATGCCCGCGACCAGTGACAGCAGGGTGTCGCGGAAGATCAGCATGATGACCGCGGTCATCGCGCCCAGGCCGGTCAGGAACACCCAGGGCGACTCGGCCATCAACGCGCTGACGATCAGGATGCCCCCCGCGACGTAGATGAGAATCTTGGCGATCTGCAGGTAGCCCTTGATCGGCCGGCCTTCGGAGATCGGATAACGGTTGTAGATGATGTTGATGACATTCAGCGTCGCGCCGATCGCCAGCGCAATCAGCAGCACCACCATCGCTTGCGTCAGGCGCTGAACCGTTTCGACCAGGACCTCGGGAAGGTACGGCACAAAGGCAATGCCGCGCCCGATGACGATGACCGGCACGATCGGCACGAGGCGATACAGCACCCGGTTGTCCACCGCCTCCTTCACCCACGAGCCCGGCAGTCGCTTCATCGTGACGCCAACCAGCCGAACGATGAATCGCTTGGCCACAAGATGCGCCAGCCACGCGATAAAGAGCAGCAGACCAATCGCCAGCAGCGACTGCATCCACGGCGCGCTGGGCAGCCAACCGAGAATGGTTTCCATCACGTGGCCCAGCGCCTGATCGAGCATGTCGTCCGCGCCGTCCTCACCGTTCGGCGGCGCGTCCGCATCCTCTGACGGTGCTTGGTCGCCCGTTTCCCCCTCTTCCACAGGGGGCTCCGGTTGCAAGCCGGCTTGATCCGCTTCGTCATCCATCACGCGCGGCTCCATGTTCGATTCTCCAGGGTGAGCATGGAGCGCAGTATATCGCATGAGCACTCACGCACTGAGTTCGCGGCCGGTTGAAGCTGCCCGATCGCGATCGACTCCAACGCCGGCCCGCCCTGGCTCAATCATGCATCGCCGGCCCGCCGCGGGGCGGATCGGTCGGCTGCGGCTGCAACAGGTTCGCGCTTTTGTCCAGCGGTGTCGCCTGGCGCGCCTGTGCTTCAAGGACATCAGCGTCACTGGCGAATCCGGCTTCGGCCGGCGTTGAGACCTGTTGCGGTTCGTCCGGTGGCGAGGGCGGCCCCGGACGGGGTGGAGAGGTCTCAACCGCCTCCCGGCCATCGACCCGCCGCCCGTCAAGCAGGGTGACCGGTACCCCGTGCGGAAAGACGACTTCACGTGATTCATCGGGCATCGAGATACCGCTGTTCTGAAACGCGCGTTTGACGAGACGGATGACCGAGGACCGCACCTTGAAGATGCTGTTTTCATGTCCGTTGACCCAGAAGTAGATGCGCAGGTTGACGGTCGCGGCGCCGAGACCATCCACGAGCACCCACGGCTCGGGATCATTGAGGGTGGCCGGATGATCCGCCAGCACGGTACGGGCGATCTCCTGCGCGCGTTCTATGGAGTCGTCGTAGCCGATACCGACGAGAAATGATTCTCGCAGATTGGGATTCGCCGAGAAGTTCCGGATGTTGCTCTTGTAGACCGCCGCGTTCGGCACCTGCACGAGGTTGCCTTCGAACGTCATGAGAACGGTCGCGCGGACATTGAGTTGCTGCACAAGACCGGTGACGCCGGCGACTTCGACGAGATCGCCGGT
>SLDM01000465.1 GCA_007125255.1 Phycisphaerales bacterium | reverse complement strand
GCGGGCTTCGAGGCACGCCTCGCGGACCGACGGGTTGCCGGTAATAGTCGGCAGGTTCTCGCCCACGCGGAAACGCAGGATCTCCGTCACCTGGCGCAGTCCCACTCCCAGCATTCCCCCGGGATGATGCTTGTGAAAGTCATCTTCCCGGAAGTTGCGACGACGGGAGACCGCCAGGGCGAGGGCATCGCCCAGGGCGAGCATCGCCGTGGTTGATGCGGTCGGCGCGAGGTTCAATGGGCACGCCTCGGTGACATCGCCGAGGGAAAGATGCACATCACAGAGTCGGGCAAGGGTGGACTCACCGTTGGAGGAGATCCCCAGGCGCGGGACGCCGTCGGCCTTGAGGATGGCCGCGAGATTGCTGACCTCATCGGTCTCGCCGGAGTAGCTCAGGAGGACAACGATATCGCCCCGCCGAACGCGGCCGAGGTCGCCATGCACCGCCTCGGCCGGGTGGAGCACGCTCGACGGCTGGCCGAGACTGGAGAACGTCGCGCTGATCTTGGCGCCGATCAGGCCGCTCTTGCCCATTCCGGCGACGACCACGTGACCGGTGCATCCGGCGAGCAGGTCGATCGCGGCCCGGCACGGACTCGCATCTCCAGCGGTCATCCGATCGGCGATCCGGAGGATCGCATCGGCCTCGGCCCGCAGCGCCTCGGTGACGAAGGCAATCTCGTCCCGCGACGGGCCGGCCGCCGTCTTCATTTTCTGATCGGTTCCGGGTCGGGTCATGATTCGCCTATGATATGCTCCGTGGCCGCTGAATGTCGCCCGCCGGAGCACTCACCCCCATGCAACTGCAGGAAGATTACCAGGTCTCGCTCGAGCAGTTTCACGGCCCGCTGGATCTGCTGCTCTACCTGATCCGCCGCGCCGAGGTGGACATCCACGATATTCCGATCGCGCAGATCACCTCGGAGTACCTGGCCTTTCTCAGGCAGCTCAAGGACATCGACATCGATGTCGCGGGCGAGTTTCTCCTCATGTCCGCCACGCTGATCGAGATCAAGTCCCGCGTGCTCATGCCGGCGGAGAAGCGCGGCGGCGAAGACGATGGTGCTTCCGCCGCGGACGACCCGTCCGATCCGCGGTACGAGCTCGTCCAGCAACTGCTCGCCTACCAGAAATACCGCGTCGCCTCCGAGGAGCTGGAATCGCGCCGGCTGGACTTTGCCAAGCGCTTTGCGGTCCGGCCCACCCGGAGAAAGCGCAGCGCGGAGGAAGAGGAGGAGCACGCGGCCGAGCCGATCGAGCTCGAACTCGACGATGTCCACGCACTCGATCTTTCCGAGACCTACGAGCGGATCATCTCGTCGATCGATCTGACGCGCCTCGGTGATCACCTCGTGGAGATCGATGACACGCCGATCGCGCTGCATCAGGAAGATCTGCTCGACCGCATTCAACGCTCCGGCGAGAATCGCATCACGCTGCAGGATGCGTTTTCCGGCCAGAACATCGGCCAGCGCGTCGGCATGTTCCTCGCCACCCTCGAACTCGTGCGGCTTCGCAAGGTCATGGTCGTTCAGGAATCGATTGACGATCCCGTCGTGCTGGTGCTCAACGAGGACCCGGACGACCCCAACGCGCCGCACTTTGAAGAGCAGGAGACGGCTGCGGGCGAATCGTCCGCCGACGCAACGTAAACCCGATCCCAATCACTCGATTTCGCCCTCGAATTCATAGGTGATCCGCCCGTGCCGCTGGGCGCGGCTGATCCGGTCGGTGACGTAGAGCCCGGCGAGGATGAACTCGACGCAGCTGGCCCGAACGCCGGCGTCTTCCGCCGGATTGATCTCGAACGCCTTCTCCCAGGCCGGCGGGACGCGCTGCAGCAGCGCTTCGTAGTGGGAAGAGGGGAGCATGTCGCCGACCTCGATCTTCACGCCCTTGGCGAAGATATCGGCAATCTCGCCCAGGCCGTGCTCATCCACGTACTCGCTGAAGACTTCGCGAATCGCTTCGGCCAGAATGGCATCGACCACCTGCCGTTCGCTCATCTGGCTCGAGCCCATCATGTCAAGCTCGAGTTTCCCCAGCGACGATGCGTGGAGATGGCCGAGGTCGCTGATACGCGGCACGGCGGGTCTTTCATCCAGCCGGATCGCCCGCTGCCGGGCGCTCGCCACCATCGTGCGGTAGTTCGCGATCGAGAACCGCGCGCTGACCCCCGACTGATGGTCGATGTACTTGCTCTTCCGCGCCGAGATCGCCATCTGCTCGATGAGCTCGTCCATGAACGGAGGGATCAGGACGGGATAGGGGCCGTTGAGGTCAATCGATGCTTCCTGCCGGGTGATCGCCATTCCCAGTTCACGTTCACGCGGATAGTGCGTCTGAATGGTCGAGCCGATCCGGTCCTTGAGCTGCGGAATGACCTTGCCCGAACGGTTGTAGGTGGTCGGGTTGGCGGAGAAGAGAATCGCCACGTCGATATCAAAGCTGACCGGATAGCCGCGAATCTGCACGTCGCGCTCCTCGAGCAGGTTGAACAGCCCGACCTGCACGAGTTCATCCAGGTCCGGCAGTTCGTTCATCGCAAAGATTCCGCGGTGCAGGCGGGGGATCAGTCCGAAGTGAAGCGCTTCCTCCGCGGACATGCTCGTGCCCGCCGCGAGCTTGGCCGGATCGATTTCGCCGATGATGTCCGCGAACTTCGTTCCCGGCGCGAGCCGCTCGGCGTACCGCTCCTCGCGCGGCCACCAGCGAATCGGGACGTCGCTTTCATCCCGCGTGGCGATCAACTCCTTCCCGGCCCGGGTGATCGGCCGGAAGGGGTCTTCGTGAACGGGCGATCCGGGCAGGTCGAGATAAGGAACGGCATCGTCCAGGAACCGCGTCAGCGACCGCATCAGCCGGCTCTTGGCCTGGCCCTTCTCGCCCAGGAAGAGGATGTCGTGTTCGGAGAGGATGGCGTTGATCAGTTCCGGAATCACCGTGTCGTCGTATCCGACGATGCCGGGAAAGAGCTCCTCACCCGCCGCCAGGGCGCGGGTCAGGTTCGTGCGGAGTTCCTCCTTGACGGTGCGCGAGCTCCATCCGTGAGAACGAAGTTCCGCGAGCGTGGCGGGGCGGGTGTCGTTGGCTGTGGCAGGGATCGTGGTCATGTCGGTTTCGGTGAATCGAATCGGGGGCGGGGAGCGAAGGAACTTCCTGATGCTAGGCGTACGGCTCGGGGTCGTCCGATCGGTTCGGGCGGGACCTTCGGGCGGGCGCGCCCCCTGACTTCGTCACCCCGCCCTGGAGGATTCAACCCGATGAGTTTGCAACCCGGCACCGCTGCCCCGACCTTCGTTCTGCCCGCCAGGCCCGGTGAGAACGTGGATCTCGGCGGGTCGATCGGCCGGAAACCGGTCGTCCTGCTCTTCTTTCCGCTCGCCTTCAGCCCCGTCTGCAGCGATGAGATGTGCCACTTCCGCGACCACTGGGAACAGTGGAAGTCTCTCGATGCGGAGATCTTCGCGATCAGCGTGGACAGCCTGTTCGTGACCGACAAGTTCAGACAGGAGCTGAACCTGCCCTTCCCCGTGCTCTCCGACTTCAACAAGGAGGTCGCGCAGCAGTACGACGTCCTCTACGAGGACCCCTTCGGCATGAAGGGCATCGCCAGGCGATCCGCCTACGTCATCGGCGCCGACGGCACCGTCAAGTACGCCTGGGAGGCCGATGATCCCGGCGTGCAGGTCAACTTCGAGGAGATCCGCGCCGCGGTTGCCGGTGAGACGGCGAAGACGTGAGAGAAAGGCGCGGAGGCACGGAGGCACGAAGGGGAGTGACGAAGTGACGGAGTGATTGAGTAACGAAGTGGGTGCCGTGGTCTGAAGGGGCGTCAGGAGCGAAAGCCACGGCACCGCTTGTCGTCGCGCGCGTCATGCTTCGCCCTTCGGGACGAAGCATGGCACCCTGCGCACAGGACGCTTTCGGCAGGCGGAACGCTCACGGCGCGCCCCCTGGATCACCGCTTACGCGGGAACGACGAAGTCACGGCTCTCGCCGAGAGCGCCGGCCACTGCATGCCTCCGTGCCTCCGTGCCTTCGTGCCTTTCTCAATGCCTCCACCCCTTCGTTACTTCGTTACTCCGTCACTCAGTCACTTTCCCTCCGTACCATTCCAGATCCCATTCAGAACTGCAGCCGTGCGCCCACGACGATCCCGAAGCGTGTTTCGGGGCGATGATCAAGGTCCTGCCAGAGCGGCAGCTGGAACGACGCTTCCACCGTCCACGTGCGCGCTTCGTACATGATGCCGGGGGCGACGATGAGTTCGTTGTCCCCGTTGGTCTCGTACACGCCGTTGAGCTCGACGACGGCGTACCACGCGCCCTTGCTCTCGGCGGTGTACGTCTCCGGATCGAGCCGGTAGAGGTAAGAGGCGTCGTAGAGCAGCGCATCGGCGGAACCGTCGCCGCCGCCGAGGTTGAACTCCGTTCCGCCACCGGTGTTGAACTTGTACCGGCCGGAGGCGTTCAGGCCATGCCGGCCGTGCACGTAGGTCCACACCGCGCCGAGGAACGGGTCGTAGGAGTCGCTGGTGAACTCACTGTCGCCGCTGCGAATCTGGAGTCCACCGAGCAGACTGATTCGCGAAGTATCAATCGGCCCGAAGTCGTCCTGGTAGATGCGCCACTTCAGGGTGGCATTCATATCCGCGATGCCGGTCTCGCGCTCGCGCGGCCCGCCCCGGCCGTCACGGAACGACCGGTGGACGACCGGCAGCTCAAAGCTCGTGGAGAGGTTGCTCGAGATGCCGTAGGCCAGAGAATTCCAGATCGTCACCTGCCGAAACTCGCGGGCATCACTGCGAGGATCGGCCCGGGCTTCCAGATAGCGAAACTGGTTCCGCAGCACCCACGTGCCGCGCGAGGGTTGGGTGGCGGCAGGGCCGCTGATGGCTTCCTGCGCCGAAGCGTATTGAGACGGCGCGGCCAGCGCCGCGATCACCACCGCCGCGACACTCCAGACCGACAGATCGGATGCAGACAATCGCATCGTGAACATGGAGAACTCCTCATTCTCAAGGGAGACCGGGTTGGCGCACCCGTCGGGTGCGGATGGTGGGTTACGGCGTTTCGATGCGGGTCAGCGTGAAGCCGCTGTCCTGAATCGCGCGGGCGAGCTGGGCGCGGGTCGGGCGATTCTCATCGGCAAGCTGGACCTTCACCTCACCCGAACCGAGATCGATCGAGGCATCGCGCACCCCTTCCATCGCCTTGAGTTGCCGGTCCACGTTGTTCGCGCAGAGCGGGCAGCCCATGCCGTGAACCACCATCGTCACGGTCGAACTTTCGATCGCGCTGTGGGAATCGTCCATCGAAGCGGTTTCGCGCTCGGCACGCTGCGTCGTTTCGCAGCCGGTCGCGGAGAAGAGGACAAGAGAACCGGTCAGCAGACCGGCGGTCATCAAAGTAAGACTGGTGCGTTTCATGGCGCACTCCTTTCTGGTTCATCGAGATCGCGTGAGCATCACGCGGACTCCTGCAGATTCGACAACGGGTGCACTGGCCACACTGGCCGCAGCACGCTGGCGGTATGAAGCGAGGGGCAGGAACTAGATGAGAAAAAGGGTGCGCAGGGAGCGCAGGGTCGGGTCGAGCGAGAAGGCAACCCTCGGAGGGGCGTGCGGCCGATTCAGCAACTGCGGCCGGGTCGGCCCGGCCGGTTCACTGATGATCGCGACGATGGCCGGTGTAGAAGAGAGCACGCGAAGCGTGAGGTCGGTCCCGGCCGCTTCCGCGCGGTTCAGATCAGAGGCCCGCTGATCGCACTTGCATTCAGAGGTTTCTTCCGGCGGTCCGGGATCGCAACACGGGCCGGTACCGCGCTCGTGGGCGGCGGCCACACCGGCGGTATCACGGGGCGCATCACCGGGCTCAACTCCGAAACGATCCGGCGCAATCGCGCCGGCCGGCACGGCTCCGAACGACGGCGCCGCCGTGGTGGGAATGAGCCCGCGGGAGCAGCAGCCGCGCTGCGGCACACCGTCGGTCGCCGGCGATGCGGCGCTCTCCACGGCGCGATCACCCTCCGCACCCGGCGCGGTGTACGCACAACCCGCACCGGTGACTCCGGCGTGCTCATCGGCGATGGCGCGAATCGTGCAGCAACACCAGGCGGGCGAGACGATCGCCAGTGTCAATGCGAGCAGGATTCGCAGCGGAAAATCAGTCATGAAGGCTTCGGGTGGGCCAGGGAGAGTCGTTCTTCGGGCGGGCTTCGGAATTGTCATCCAGAGAAGCTCTGGAGGGGTTCTGCAGAAGAAAACCCCACGGGCCGGCAGGATATTCGATTCCCTCGGCATCCGCGCGGTACACTGAGAGTATATGGTCGATCAGCCCATCCATCTTGATCTCGATCGGGAAGAAGGGCTCACCGTCCGCTGGCCGGGCGGGACCACGAGCCGGTATCCGGTGGCGTATCTCCGCCGCATGTCGCCGTCGGCCGAAGCACGGGAATTGCGCGAGCAGATCAGCAAAAACCCGCTGACGGTCCTGCCAGACAGTGCCGCACGCACCTCCGGCCCGCTGACGGCGGAGGATGCGGAATTGGTCGGCAACTATGCGGTTCGCATTTACTTCTCGGACGGG
>SLDM01000246.1 GCA_007125255.1 Phycisphaerales bacterium | reverse complement strand
TTCGGAAGTGCGCGGCTGAAGGCTGATTTGATCTGTCGCCAGCGCATCGAAAATTCCTCATCACCCGGCGGTAGCGTCCATACTGCATGAAGATGATCCGGCAGAATCACGATCGCATCGATCGTAAACGGATGCGCAGCGCGCACCTCACGGAATGCCGCACGCAGAATGTCGATGTGCTCGACAAGCAGCCGTTGTGAGCGGATGAGCAGGTTCACGGTGAAAAAATAGGACCCGCCGGGTACCCGCCATCGCCGGAAGTTGGGCATGGTTTCATCATACCGAGAGTCCGTATCGTGGGTGGAGCCTACTTGATTCAACCCGCCGTTTCAGATGTCCGGTCACGGTTTCGGTGGGTTTCGCTTCGCTCTACCCACCCTACCCACGGTTCCGGTGGGTTTCGCTTCGCTCTACCCACCCTACCCGTTAACCCGATGATCGCGGTTATTGCCGCGCCGATGCGCTGCGCAGCTCTTCCAGCAGCGCCTCGTCGATACCGAGGAACTCATGCATGTGCTGGTCGTAGGTGTCCTGATCTTCCTCGCGCGAGAAGTCGAGCCGAAGCTCGTTGATGACCTTCGTGCCCTGGCCGATCCAGTCGTTCCACGTTTCACTGGAGATGTTCTCGTAGATCCACTGACCGACGGGACCTCGGAAGGGCGGGTCGGGCAGTTGCGTTCCCGGCCGGCCGGTGCGCTTGCAGACGAAAGCGCCGCTCTCCTCAAGTTTGCGGGCCGCTTCCTCGACCTCGGAGGAGAGCTTGGGGGGCTGGCGGCCGATCGATTCGAGCAGTTCCCCGATCGCGTTCCTGGGCATCTGATCGCCCTTGGAGGCGGCGACCTCGTAACCGGTGTTGAGGGTCTCCACGGCCTTGTCCGACCAGCCGGCCTGGATCATCGCATCGCCCGCGAGCTGGTACGCCTTGCTCATCTCGGGATTGATGGCGATGCATTTCTCCAGACTGGCGGCGGCCTCGGCGGGACGGCCCGCCTGCAGGTAGGCATTGCCCAGGCTGAAGTGGGCCATGTCGTTCTCCGGATCGGCGGCGGCCATGTTCTCGAACTGTTGAATTCGCTCTTCCAGCGTCGGCATATCGAACAACCTCCTGTTTCACGCCATCATACGCGCCGGTAGGATGTGCGTCGCCCCCTCTGCCGCTCCGCCAGAAGATTCCTCCCGGAGAACCACCGCTCGTGTCCGATCGCACGGCTTCAAACCCCCTGGACAGCACGTTTCTCGGCTCTCCCTTCCGCTCGCCCCTGATCGCCGCGGCGGGGACGTGCGGGTACATCGAGGAGCTGCCCGGCGTGCTCGATCCGCATGAGCTCGGCGGAATCACCACCAAATCGATCACCGCCGAACCGCGTGAAGGCAATCCGCCCTGGCGATTGATCGATCTCCCCGGCGCGATGCTCAACGCGATCGGTCTCGCCAACGTCGGACTGAGGCGTTTCCTGGAGGAAAAGCTCCCCCACGCGGCGAAGGTTGAGACGACGATCATCGGCTCGATCGCCGGTCATTCGATCGATGAGTACGTCGCCGTCGCCGCGGCGTTTGACCGCGAGAAGCATCTGCCGCTGGTGGAACTGAACGTCTCCTGCCCGAACACTTCCGACGGATTGCAGTTCGGCGAACATCCCGACAAACTGGCCGAACTACTGAGGGAAGTCCGGCCCGCCCTGGCGCAGACGAAACTGATCGTCAAACTCTCGCCGAACGTCGGGAGCGTGGTCGACATGGCGCAGGCCGCGGTGGACGGGGGGGCGGATGCGCTGACCCTGATCAACACCGTGGCGGCGATGGCGATCGACGTGGAAACGCGGGGGCCGCGCTTGAGCCGCGGCCAGGGCGGTCTGAGCGGGCCGGCGATTCACCCGATCGCGGTGCGCATGGTGCGGGAGGTGTATGGCGGAGTCGCCCGCGACGCGAACGTGCCGATCATCGGTCTGGGCGGCGTCCTGAAATGGCAGGATGCGGCGGAATTCATTCTGGCCGGGGCCTCGGCCGTCGGCATCGGCACGGGGTTGTTCGTCGACCCGGTCCTGCCGCGTTCGATCAACCGCGGCCTCTCCGCCTGGGTCACGCGGCAGGGGTGCCGCTCCTTCACGGAACTGATCGGACAGGTGCGCGGATGATGAAGGCCGATGAACGCGAACGTTTCGACGCGCTGCTCGAGCTTGTGCTGGGCGCCCTGCCCGAGCGCCTGCACGCGCTGCTCGCTGAATCACCCCTGATAGTCGAGGATTACCCTTCGCGAGAGCTGCTCGAAGAGCTGGAGATGGATCCGGAGACGGAACGCTCATCCCTGTGTGGATTGCACAGCGGCACCCCGCTGACGGAACGGTCATTCCAGCACTCCGCGGACATGCCGGAGACGATTCACCTCTTTCGCGAAGGGATCATTGCGCAGGCGGGCGGATGGGAGTCGTGGGAGGATGACCAGGGCACGTGGTGGGGGGGTGAGGACCAGGTGCGCGAGGAGATCCGCATCACGCTCCTGCACGAGATCGGGCACCACTTCGGCCTTGAGGAAGAGGAGCTCGACGAACTCGGCTACGGGTAGCTCGCCCTCCGGCCTCCGTAACGCCCCGATGGCCCGCGAACGTCGGCGTATACTCTTGAACTCGAATGTTTCCTGGACCTGAGGTTCCACGTGATGAGATCTGAAGCCGTACGGATGCAAGCCTGGCTGGCAACACTGGTCCTTGCCGGTTCCGCGTTCCTTCTGATCGCGGCGGGTCACGGCGCGACGGCATTCGCGGAGACCGCTGCCGCCCAGGCCGGCCCGGACGCGCCGCGGCGGACCATCCTGTGGATCTCGGCCGACGGAATCCGGCCGGATTACCTCGGCCGGGCCAGGACGCCGACCCTGGACCGCATGGCGCACGAGGGTGCGTACAGCGCGGAGTTTGTCCCGGTCTATCCCTCGCTGACCTTCCCGAGCCATGTCTCCCAGGCGACCGGAACGAAGGTGCGCGAGCACGGCGTTCCGGGCAACTCGTTCATCGATGCCGAGACCGGCCGGTTGCACCGGTATCCCTGGAATCCCGAACTGCTCGGGGCCGAGCCGATCTGGACCACCGCCCAGCGACAGGGCGTGCGGGTCGCGGTGTACGACTGGCCGCTTTCACACTCACAGAGGGGGGAGCATGCGACCGACTACCACGGCGAGCGTTACATCCGCGGCTTGAGCGATTGGCAGCGCCTCGATCAACTGTTCAGCGTCTGGGAGAAGGACCTTCGTGAGCGCGAGGAAGAGGAAGATCCGCGTGAGCCCCTTCGCCTGCTCATGGGCTACATCGTGGGACCGGACAGTCTCGGTCATGAACACGGCCCCGGTGCCCAGCCGCCGATCGACAAACTGGCGGAGGTCGACCAGTTGCTGCGCGCCGCGCTCACCCGCGCCTTGCGCCTCTTCGAACAGTCGCGCCGGAAGAACGATGAGCTGATCGTCCTGCTCACCACCGATCACGGCATGTCCGAGGTCCATACGCTGGTCAACATCAACTATCTCGCGGAGCTCGAGGGCGAGCGCGACGTGGAGACCGTCACCAGCGGGAACACGGGGCACATCTTCCTCCAGGGTCCCGATGACTCACAGAGCGACCAGGATCGCCAGGCCAGGGTGCGGGAACTGCTCGAGCGCATCAACCGGCACGACTTCGTTCGGGCCTTCGCCCGGGATGAGGCGCCGGAACAGTGGCAGATCAACCATCCCACCCGCACCGGAGACATCTACCTCACCCTCGAGAAGGGTTACACCTTCAGCATGCGTCCGCGCGGCGTGACCGGCCCGGCCCGGGAACTCGGCGGGCCGCTCGGCATGCACGGGTACGACCCGCGCGAAACCGATGAGATGAACGGCATCATGGTCGTCTGGCGGTATCCGGGGACGATCGGCGGCGTCGACCTCGGCCGGATCCACGCGACCCAGTTGCATGCGACCGTCGCCCAGTGGCTGGACATCGAGCCGGCGGAGAAGGCCCGGCCGGAACCGGTTCGCGTGCAGCCGCGGCTGCGGCGCCGCTGATCCGCGGCGAACCCTCCGAGGCGCCCGGTTCGGCTTGAGCCCGATCGAAGGATCACGGCTGCGATCCAAAGGTGCCGATACAATCTCACGGATGTCGGGCGAGCACTACCAACTCGAGCCGAATCGGAGCGACCGCGACGACGACGCCGGGGAGTGGATCGATCTGCTCTCGACGGACCCGGCGCTGCCCGAAACGGACGGACAGCAGGATGCCTTGGATCTCGAGGCGCCGGGCCGCGATTCCGCCGCCGGGCCGGGACCGTTCGCCTCCACCCTTCCCGAAGGTGCGAAGTGTCTGGGGTGCGGCTACGACCTGCGCGGCCTGCCCGTCCTCGGCAAGTGCCCCGAATGCGGCCTGCCGACTTCGCCGCAGAAGACCACCCAGGCCGGCGATCCGCTCTGCGAGATGCCGCTGGATCTCATCCGCCGTTTCTACCACGCCTGCCTCATCTCTTCCGGCAGCGTCATCGCCCTCCTGGTGACGCTGGCCTTTACCTACGGCGCGATGCTCGACCCGGTCGTGACCGGCGGGATCATGTTTCTCGCTTCCCTTTCCTGGCTGCTCGGCGTGTGGTGGCTCACCCCCGCGCTGGACCGGCCCGAAGCCGTTTGGCGAGGCTTTCACGCCACGAACCGGTTGCGTCTGGCGGCCCGCTGGCTTCAGTTCGGCTGGCCGGTGTGCATCGGTGCGTACTGGGCCTTTGCCCTGGCGCCGGCCGCGGGGATCACCCCGGCCGTTCCGCTCTGGCTTCTCTTTGCCGGCGGTCTCCTGACCGGCGCGGCCGGCCTGATCATGCTCTCCCTGATGCTGGAACAGCTCGCCGACTGGGTGCGCGATTCTGTCGCCAAGGAGATCTTCAACGGCGTCGTCTTCGCGATCTCCGCGGGATTAATCACCATCGGTCTGGGACTCCTCTGCGCGGCGCTCTGGCCGCACAGCCCCCTGCGCCTGCTCTTCTCCGCGCTCAACATCATCGGCTGGCTGGTCTGTATGGTCTCGATGGTCGTCTTCGCCTACGCGCTGTTCAGCGTCAGCTCCTGCGTCGCGCTCTCGGTTGTGCACGCCCGGGAACACCGGGAGCGCTGGCGCCGCCGCGAAGAGCGCACGAGCGAGTACCATGAGCGGTTGGGCCGAACCGCCCCGGCGCAGCCGCCCGGCCGCGCCGCCGAAATCCCGTGATGGAGCATTGCGCCAGATGATGAGCCAGGGCACGACCCAGGAAATCAAGCCGAACCGCCCGCCGAACGACCAGCCGAGCCGGATCATCCGCTGCGGCGTGATCGGCACGGGGCGCATGGGCCGGCACCACGTTCGCAACTACGCCCAGCACCCCGGGGCGGAGCTGGTCGGCGTGGTCGATACCAACCCCGAAGCGCGCAAGACCATGACCGAAGCGTGGGGCGGCCGGCCGTTTGAAACCGTCGAGCAACTGCTCGATGCGGGTGTCGATGCCGTGACCATCGCCACGCCGACGATTCACCACCGCGCCGCGGCGG
Source organism: Phycisphaerales bacterium (assembly GCA_007125255.1). Classification (GTDB taxonomy): domain Bacteria; phylum Planctomycetota; class Phycisphaerae; order Phycisphaerales; family SM1A02; genus SKZB01. The sequence continues at coordinate 1,096 of SLDM01000246.1, read as the reverse complement.
AGATCCTGCTCGCCGCCGGGGTGGCGTGCCTGATCGAGAAGCCCCTCGCCCCGGATGTCACCGAAGCCGAGGCGCTCGTCGAAGCGGCGAAACGCCGCGGGGCGATCCTGCAGGTCGGTCACATCGTGCGCTACGACCCGGTGATGCAGGCGATTCGCCGATTCGACGACATCACGCCGCGTTTCATCGAGATGGACCGCATCAGCCCGATGACCTTCCGCAGTGTGGACGTCGGCGTGGTGCTCGACATGATGATCCACGATCTCGATCTTCTGATGATGCTCGTCGGCGAGGAACCGGAGGACGTTCAGGCCAATGCGGTTTCCGTCCTCGGCGAACACGAGGACGTCTGCAACGCGCGATTGACGTTCCCGCCCGATGCCGAGGGCGTGCGGTGTGTCGCCAACGTGACCGCCTCGCGTCTCGCCCTGAAGACCGAACGGAAGCTGCGCATCATCAGCGAGGATGCCTACGTTTCCGCGGACTTTGTCGAGCGCCGGGGCACGGTCGTGCGCAAGACCGCCAACGAAGCGCAGCTCGCGGAGGTGCGCGAGCAACTCCGTACCGGCAAGGATCTCTCTCAGGTGAACTATCTCGAGCTGGTGCAGGTGGATGAACTCGAGGTCGGCGATCAGGAGCCGCTGCGGGCGCAGATCGATGATTTTCTCGATTGTGTGCGAACCGGGCGCCGTCCGACGGTCAACGCGGAGGACGGATTCGCGGCCGTGCGCACCGCCGAGCGCATCGTGGAGGCGGCTCGCGCCGCCGGGGCACGGATGGTGTGAAGTGGATGCCGTGGTCGGCGTGGCCATCCCGGTGCAATGGTGCGGGTCCTGTACCTTTTCCAGGATCAGATCCGGGCAAGCAGAGCAATCACCGCGGAGGCCGCGGAGAGAACGCGGAGTGGGACGAGAAGACTCGCTGGCGTGATTAATGGCGGCGCTCTCGGAATCGGTGAGAGTGACCTGCAGGGATGAGAGCGTTCAGCGAAGGAATCCGGAGGAGGGCCGCAGGCTGGCGCCTCCAATCTCCCACTTCGTCACTCCGTTTCTCTCATCTCCTCTGCCCTTCTCCGCGCTCTCCGCGTCCTCCGCGG
>SLDM01000164.1 GCA_007125255.1 Phycisphaerales bacterium | reverse complement strand
TGTGAACCGCATCGAGCACGGCATCATCGATGTAGTCGAAGATCTGTTCCTTGATCTTCTTCCCTTCCAGCACGCCCTGCCGCTCGGAGTAGAACTCCTTCCGCTGGTGGTTGAGCACTTCGTCGTACTCGAGAATCTGCTTCCGGATGAGGAAATTGCGTTCTTCAACTTTGCGCTGGGCGCGTCCGACGGCCTTGGTCAGCATCGGCTGCTCGATCGCGTCGCCTTCCTTCATGCCGAGCCGGCTCAGCAGGCCGAGCGTGCTCTTGCCCGCGAACATCTTCATCAGGTCGTCTTCGAGAGAGAGGAAGAACCGTGACGAGCCATTATCGCCCTGTCGGCCCGACCGGCCTCGAAGCTGGTTATCGATTCGCCGCGACTCGTGGCGCTCGGTGCCGATCACGTGCAGGCCGCCGAGATCTTCAACGTGATCAAAGATGCGCAGCCGGTGCAGCAGGCAACCGCCGGAGTTGTCCAGCGCATCCATGAGGGCGGACTCATTCATCCGCTCCGGATCGCCCTGCGCACCCCAGCAGTATTCGCTGAACCACTTGCGCAGCAGCGCGAGTCGAATCTCTTCGTCGCTCATGGACTCGACATCGGCCTTGCGCAGACCCAGCTGACGCGAAGCCATGTGACGGTAGACCGCCGCGATGATCTCGTCCCCGCTCATCCCGGGCGTGACATGACTCGGGCAGATGCCGCGACGCTTCCAGTGATCGAGCAGTTCTTCGGTGGTGAATCGCCCGAGCTTGATGTCCGTTCCCCGGCCGGCCATATTGGTCGCGATCGTCACCGCGCCGAGCTGGCCGGCCTCGGCGATGACTTCCGCTTCGCGCTCGTGCTGCTTGGCGTTCAGCACGTTGTGCTTGATGTGATGCTTCTTCGTCAGGATCTGCGAGAGATGCTCGGACTTCTCGACGCTGGTGGTGCCCACCAGGATCGGCCGTCCCATGTCGTGGAACCCCTTGATCTCCTCGACGATCGCGTCCCACTTGTCATCTCCCGCCATGAAGACCAGGTCGTTGCGGTCCTTCCGCACCACCGGCACGTTGGTCGGGATGACGATCACGTCGAGCTTGTAGATTTCGTGGAATTCCGTCGCTTCCGTGTCGGCCGTGCCGGTCATGCCCGCCAGACGGTCGTACATCTTGAAAAAGTTCTGGATGGTGATCGTCGCCATGGTCTGCGTTTCCTGCTTGATCGGAACGCTTTCCTTGGTTTCGACCGCCTGGTGCAGACCGTCGGACCACTGCCGCCCGACCATCTTGCGACCGGTATTCTGGTCGACAATGACCACGCCCATCTCGCCCTGGTCGTCCGGCGCGACGACGTAGTCCCGGTCGCGCTGGTAGACCGCGTGGGACTTGATCGCGTTCTCAAGCAGGTGCGGCAGGTCGATGTTTTCGCCGACGTAGAAAGAGCCGATCTTCGCGAACCGCTGGGCCTCGGCGATCCCGTCGTGCGTCAGGTGCGCCTGCTTCTTGTCGAGCTTGACTTCGTAGAACTGCGTGTACTTGTCGCGCTCGGCTTCCAGTTTCGGAAGCTCCGCCTTGGCCGCCTCCATCTCCTGCCGCATCGTCGCGATCTTCGACTTGTCCCGCGCGTTGCGGATATCACCTTCCAGACTGGAGATCTTCACGAGACAGGACTGCACCTTCTCGTCCGCCTGGTTCCAGTCCTTCTGCTTCTCCATCAGGTGCCGGGCAATCTTGTCCGCCACGTCGTACCGCGGCTGATTCTGGTGGGCCGGGCCGGAGATGATCAGCGGCGTGCGGGCTTCGTCGATCAGCGTTGAGTCCACCTCGTCGACGATCGCAAACTGGCGCTTCTTCTGCACCTGCTCGCGCGGGCTCAGCTTCATGTTGTCGCGCAGGTAATCGAAGCCGAATTCGCTCGTCGTGCCGTAGACGACATCGCAGGTGTACGCGATCTGCTTCTTCTCCGGCGGCTGCATGTGAAAGGGATGAATCGCCCCGGCGGTGAGCCCCAGCGCCCGGAAGAATGGCGAGGTCCAGTCACGGTCACGCCGCACGAGGTAATCGTTCACCGTCACGACATGGACCTGCCGGCCGGAGACGGCCGCGAGGTAACACGCCAGCGGCGCGACGATCGTCTTGCCTTCACCGGTCTTCATCTCCGCGATCTTGCCCTCGTAGAGCACCGCCGCCCCGATGATCTGCACATCGAACGGCCGGGCGCGGAACGGGGGTTTGGATTTCGGGTAAAGCTCGCGCACCGCCTCGTAGATCTCGTTCGGGATATCGACGTACTGCCACCCCTTCAATGATTCCGAGTTGCCGCGATCGTCATCCACCGGTTCCCGCTCCGGTGCCGCCTCCATTTTCTGTCTGGTTTCGGCGTATCGCTTCCGGATCGGTTCGGGCAGTTGCGAGACATCGAAGTTGTGCTCGGGATTGAAGATATTCCGAATCCCGACCGCGCGGTCCATCGCTTCGCGGGCCACCGCGAAGGCCTCGGGCTGAATCTGCTCCGGGCTCTCGCCCTGTTCGATGCGCCGACGAAACTCGTCCGTCCTGGCGCGCAGCTGCTCGTCGGTCAGAGGCCGAACTTCCGACTCGACCGCCGATACCTTGTCGACAACCAGCAGGTACTTCTTCACCATGCGCTGATTGCGCGTGCCGAAGACCTTCTTCATCACGGTATTGAAACCCGGGATGGCCATACATCACCTCGTTCTTCGTTATTTTGAATTGGAATCGAACTGCGAGATCAAGCCGATCGCGCGCACAACGTCGCCGCGATCACTTCACGTGGGGCAATCTCAGCAGGTCGGAGGAGGCAGGTCGAGCAGCGCTTCCCGCAATGGTTCAGGATGATGGAGCGTGACGACCGACGGCCGCAGTGCCATCTCCGGGGAAGCCAACGGCGGCAGGTCCCCCGACCAGGTGAGGAGGATCAGCAGTTCTTCACCGTGATCGCTGCCAAGCAGGTCGCGGGCGACGATCGCCACCGCCGCGGCCACCGTCCGCGCCGGCGAACCATCCAGCAGCACCCGCGTCTCGGCGTGCGCGGCGCGGCCCTGCGGCGTGAAGCACGCCGCCGCCGTGACCGCCACCAGCGCCAGCAGCGTGGTGGTCGTGACTTTTCCGCTGCCGCACCGGCCACTACCGGACTGGCTACCGGACCGGCTACCGGACCGGCTACCGGACCGGGCGATGGAACGTCCGGACGGGTCGCGTTCGGTCACGCGCGGGGGGTGAGATGGAGATGCCGGTACATGCATGGAATCACTCAGAACAGACTCGGGACACTGAAGTATCGTCATCTCAACGCCCCACGGCAAGGGGGGAATCCCGCCGGCGCCGCAAATCGACTCCTATCGAACAGAATCGCCCCCTGATTCAATCTCGATGCAATCTCGCCGGACGCTGTCGGGGGGCGATTCATCGGCTTCCGCCTTAGGATGTCGCGGAATGTCCCGTCCCGCGGAATCCGTCACCCCCCTGAACGCGGGCCCGCCCTCCGGGGGCGGCCGCGCCGGCACGCCCGCCGCCAACGGCCGAGCCGGCGATCCCCGCGGACCGGAGCTGCGCCTGCGCGTGGAGGGCATGAGCTGCGCCGGGTGCGCCGCCGGCATTCAAGGCGCGCTCGAACGGACGCCGGGTGTCCGGGCCGCCACCGTCAGCTTCACCGAGGGCCGCGCCCGCGTTCAGGGCGATGCCCTTGATCCGGCGGAACTCATCCGCGTCGTGCGGGGCCGCGGCTTCGATGCCACGATCGAGGAGTCCGAAGATGCGCCCGCCCCGGATGAACTGCGCACCGAGATCGAACTCCGCCAGCGGCGCACCGAACGCGCCTGGCGCTTCCGCGCGATCGTCGGTCTCGGCCTCTGGGCCCCCATGGAAACCTTCCACTGGACCGCGCACCTCATGCACTGGCATTTCTGGTGGATGGGCTGGCTCATGCTGGTGGGTTCGACGATCGTCTTCGCCGTTGCCGGGGCGGGTTTCTACCGCTCGGCGTGGCGGGCCGCGAAGAAGCGCACGTCCAACATGGACACGCTGATCTCGATCGGCGCGACCACCGCCTATCTGTTCTCCCTGGTGGTGATCATCGCGCAGCAGTTCGGCCGGCTTGCGGATCAGCCGCTGTACTTTGCCGAAGCCGCCGCGCTGCTCGGCATCATCTCGCTCGGCCACTGGCTCGAGGCCCGGGCCGCCGCCCGGGCCGGTTCGGCCGTGCGCGAACTGCTGGAACTGCAACCGGACGATGCGGAAGTGCTGAGCGGTCCGGATGACGATGCGACCCGCCTGATCCCGTCGCGTGATGTCATGCCGGGGGATCATCTGCTCATCCGTCCGGGCAGCCGCCTTCCCGTCGACGGCACGGTGGTTGAAGGCCGTTCGGAAGTCGATGAGTCCGTCGTCACCGGCGAGCCGATGCCGGTGCGCAAGGGCCGGGGCGATCTGGTGGTGGCCGGCTCGATGAACACCACCGGCCGGCTGATCGTGGAAGCGAGCGTGGACGGCCGGCACACCACCGTCTCGCGCATTGCCGATCTGGTGCGCGACGCCCAGACGAGCAAGGCGTCGATCCAGCGCCTCGCCGACCGCATCAGCGCGATCTTCGTGCCCAGCGTCCTGACCATCGGCCTGCTGACTTTTCTCGGCTGGTGGCTGCTGGCCGGAGAGCCGATCAAGGGCGTGATATCCACCGTCACCGTGCTCATCATCTCCTGCCCGTGCGCGCTCGGTCTGGCGACGCCGATGGCCGTCATGGTCGGAACCGGTGAAGCAAGCAAGCGCGGCATCCTGATCAAGTCCGCCGCCGCCCTCGAACGGGCCGGCAGGATCCGGCACGTCGTCTTCGACAAGACCGGCACCCTGACCGAAGGTCTGCCGCGCGTGCACCGCATCGAATGCGAGTCGCGCGAGCATGATGAAGGGGCCGTCCTTCAACTGGCCGCCGCGGTCGAGAAGCCGAGCGAACACCCGATCGCCCGCGCGATCGTCCGCGCGGCGGAAGAGCGCGGGCTGTCCATCCCGGCGGTGGAAGACTTTGAATCGCTGACCGGCGAAGGGGTGCGCGGCCGCGTGGGTGACCTGCTGGTTGAAGTGCGGCGCGATGAGATCGCCAGTTGCCGCGTGCTCGTGGACGGCCGTCAGATCGCGCGCCTCACGCTGCGCGACCAGGTGCGGCCGGATGCCCGCGCGGCGATTGTAAAACTGCGCTCGCTCGGTCTGAAGATCACGATGCTCACCGGTGATCGCCGCAGCGCGGCGGAGGAGATCGGCCGCGAACTCGGGCTGGAGCCGGCGGAGATTCACGCCGACGCAACGCCCGAGTCGAAGTCCGCGTTCGTGCGCGACCTCGAAGGTCACGTGATCATGGTCGGCGACGGGATCAACGACGCCGCCGCCCTCGCCGAGGCGGACCTGGGGATCGCGATGGCCTCGGGAACGAACATCGCCATCGAATCGGCCGACGTGGTGATCCCCGGCGACCGGGTTCTGGCTGTCGCGGAAAGCATCGATGTGGCGCGGCAGTCGCTGCGCACGATCAAGCAGAATCTCTTCCTGGCGTTCATCTACAACACCTCGGCGATCCCCGCGGCGGCGTTCTACCTGCTCGGGCCGCACGGCCCGCTCATCGCCGCGATGGCGATGGCGCTCAGTGACATCTCCGTGATCGGCAACGCGCTGCGTCTCAAGGCCCGTCTCGCCCGCGCCCGGCGGCCTTCCCCCCGGTAGCACTTCACGCCGGTGCGACGGATGAACGGTGCCGGCCGCCCGGTCCGGGGCGGTTCCGGGACCCGCTTTCGCGGCAATCACCAGATCAGGACTCCCGCCGAAGTCATCTCATCCTTTCTCACTCCGTCACTCCGTTACTTCGTCACTCCGTCACTCCCACTGCTTCATCATGTACCCCGGGCTCCCCGCGGGCCTAGGATTGACAGCCCCAGAGATTGACCCCCGGGGCGCACGCCCCCCCACACACACCCGGCCCGTTCCAGGAGAGCGCCCGATGAGCATGCACTTCGCCCGAGGAGGATTCACAACCGCCGCAACCGGCCTTCTGTCCGGTCTACTGATCGGCCTTCTGATCGGCATGCTCTCCATGGGCTTGTCCGGCTGTGAACGACCGGGCGATGTCGGCACCGCAGCCGCCGCGGAAGCAGAAGCCGCGGCGGTCACGCTGCACTTCAAGGTCGATGGCATGTTCTGCAGCGGATGCGAGCAGACGGTCCGATCGCGCATCCGTGAACTGGACGGCGTCCTGAGTTGTGAGGTTTCCCACCGGGAGGGCACGGCCGTGGTGCAGGCGCAGTCCGAGGACGTGATCGACCGCATTCTGGCCGAGGTCGATCAGGCCGGCTTCGAGATCGCCCGGTCGGATCCGCCCGCGGCCGCGGAGGACGCGGAGACGGTCTCCTCACCCAGGGGAAGCTGAAGCGGATCCGCCGCCCGAGTCACGAGTCACGAGCGCGATACGCGGCCGGTCCCGGCGCGTCGGTTCGGTAGGTCATGCGCACGCAGTTGCCGGGCGGGAGAAACCGCACTTCCGACATGAACGATCGCATCAGCATGATCCCGCGGCCGGAGGGCAGTTCGATATTCTCTTCGGCGGTCGGATCGGGGACGGAGCCGGGGTCAAAGCCGTCACCTTCATCCTGGATTTCAATGG
>SLDM01000408.1 GCA_007125255.1 Phycisphaerales bacterium | reverse complement strand
GTTCCGGCAGTGGTACGAACCGAGATCGTCCGCCGGGTCGATTCGGACCATGAACCGGTCGATGTCCCAGGACTGCTGGTGCGTCTGGCTTTCCAGGAACGGGACCGCATCCCGAATGAACCGCTGGTCGTCGACGACGCGATCATACATCGCGGGGGGCAGCGTCATCGGATCGCCGATGCCGAGCATTTCCATGCCGATCTGGAGTGCTTCCGGGTCGGAAAACCGAACACCGTAATCAAAGGTAGGCGCAGGACCCCAACTCTCAAGAAGCATCAGCAGGTCGCCGGTGCCGACGCTCCCGCTCAGGGTCAGGTCGGCGGGACACGCTTCACGCGCCGGACACGGCCCCCATTGATCAAGAAGCGTGAGCAGATCCGTCACGTTGACCTGGCCATCGCCGTTCAGATCCGCCCGTGGTGGGCAGGGCTCGGCCGAAGCCTTCATGCTGACGCCGAAGGCAACGCACGCGATGCACGCGGCCCGCGCGAGCGAACACGTGCGGCGCGGACCCTGGCGCCCAACCGTTGGAAATCGCCTGATCTTCATGACCACACCCATGACGTGAGTCCTCTCGGATTTTCTCGCCGGCTTGACGGCCGGCTGGATTGGTGGTTCGGCCGGCGGGGCCCCCGCATCACTTTCTCGGAGGACAGGTCCCATGCGTGTTGCTCCGGTGAAACCGCACCAGGCTATTCTAGCGGGTCCGGCCGCCGGCTCACCGAGTTCGCCCCGGCACCGGCACCGGTACCGGTATTGGCGCTGAATCGTTTCGGAAGTTTTCCGCATCGGATATGATCCGGCCTGCCGAATGTCCCTTTCGTCGCTGGTCGATCTGTCGCGGCCGCGGCGTTCACCCTGTTTTCTACCGCGACGGGTTCGCCCTTCATCATGAACGACTCCACGTCTATCGCGTCACCCCCCAGCCCACCGCATCTTCCCTCGGCCGTTTTTGAGGAGCTGGAGATCGTCCGTGATCCGGCGAACCTGTTTCACCAGACGATCGAGCAGATCCTCATCGCGGCGGAGCTGATCGGGATGCGGCATCACCAGAAGATCATCATCGCCCAGCCCAAGAACGAAATCATGGTGCACTTTCCCGTGCTCATGGATGACGGGCACCACGCGCTGTTCAAGGGGTACCGGGTGCAGCACAACAACGCGCTCGGGCCGTACAAGGGCGGCATCCGATTCCATCCGCACGTTTCGCTGGATGATGTCAAATCCCTCGCGGTGCTGATGACCATGAAGTGCTCACTGGTCAAGGTTCCCTTCGGCGGAGGAAAGGGCGGCGTGAAATGCAATCCGCGCGAGCTTTCGGCGGAGGAGCTTAAGCGCGTCACCCGCCGGTTCTGCACCGCCATCAGCAATCAGATCGGGCCGGACTACGACATTCCCGCCCCGGATGTCGGCACCAATGCCCAGATCATGGCGTGGTTCGCCGACACCTACCAGCTCATGAGCCCCGAACACAGCCGGCAGGACACCCACCGCGTGGTCACCGGCAAACCCGTCGAGATGGGCGGTTCGGTCGGCCGCGACAAGGCAACCGGGCAGCGCCTGGTCGATGTCCTCCAGGAGATGCTCCCGGAACTCGGCATCGACATCCACAAGTGCAGGTTCACGGTGATCGGTTTCGGGAACGTGGGCGGCTGGACCGGACGGCTGCTTACCGAGCTCGGTGCGACGCTCGTCGGCGTGCTGGATCATACCGGCGCGATACACAGTGATCGCGGCATTGATGCCGAAGCATTGACCGAGCACGTCGCCCGGACCGGCGGTGTCGGGGGATACGACGAAGCCGAATCGATCAGCATCGACGATTTTTACAGCCTCCACGTCGATCTGCTGGTTCCCGCCGCACTCGAGCAGATGATCACGCCGAAGGAAGCCGGCCTGATCAACGCCAAAGTCGTTGCCGAAGGCGCGAACGCCCCGACCACCCCCGAAGGCGATGCGGTGCTCATGCAGCGCGGTGTGGAGATCCTTCCCGCCATCCTCTGCAATGCCGGGGGCGTGACGGTCTCCTACTTCGAATGGGTCCAGAACAAGAGTTCGACCATGTGGACCGCGGAGCGGGTTGATGAAGAGTTGAACCGGCACATGGTGCTTGCCGCCCGTCGCGTCAAGGTCGCGCGGATCAAGTACGAATGTGACAGCCGGACGGCCAGCTACTGTGCCGCTCTGGAGCAGATCAAGAAGGTCTACGAACTGCGCGGGGTCTTCCCGTAATCCAACCGGTCGCTGACCGGACCCCCGTCCACTTCCGACGAGCTGCTGCATGCCACCCGAACCTGCCACCTGTGATGTCGGTCTGATCGGCCTCGCCGTGATGGGCCAGAACCTCGCGCTCAACCTCGCCGATCACGGCCATCGTGTCGCCGTCTACAACCGCACCGCGAGCGTGACCGAAGCGTTCGCGCAGAGTCGCGGCTCGGAGATGCCGGGCGCGATCATCGGGTGCGAATCACTGGAAGCATTTGTCAACGCGCTGAAGTCGCCGCGGATCGTGATCGTACTTGTCAAGGCCGGTGCGCCGGTCGATGCGGTTTGCGAATCGCTCCTGGAAGCCGGGCTGCAGCCGGAGGACATCGTCGTCGACGGCGGCAACAGCCTCTGGACCGACACGATCGCCCGCGAGAAGGCGTATCGCGACCGGCTGACATTCTTCGGTTCGGGTGTCTCCGGAGGTGAACTCGGGGCGCGCTTCGGGCCCTCCCTGATGCCCGGTGGTGATCCTGAGGCGTGGTCGCGCCTCAAGCCGATCTGGGAAGCGATCGCCGCCAAGGTCGATCCGAAAACGGGCCGGCCGCACGAAAACTATGAAGCGGGAAAGCCGATCACCGAAGGCGAGCCGTGCACCGCGTACATCGGTCCGAACGGCGCTGGTCACTACGTCAAGATGGTGCACAACGGTATCGAGTACGCCGACATGCAGCTCATCGCCGAGGCGTACCACCTGCTGCGCGAGATTGCGGAACTCGAGCCGCCGGAGATCGCCGCGATCTTCGCCGATTGGAACGCGGGCGATCTGGACAGCTTTCTGATCGAGATCACTGCGGACATACTGCAGCAGCAGGATCCCGTCACGGGCCGGCCGCTGGTCGATGTCGTGCTCGACCGGGCGGGTCAGAAGGGCACCGGCCGGTGGACGGCGGAAAATGCCTTGGACCTCGGCGTGCCCGCGATGAGCATCGCCGAGGCGGTCTTCGCCCGCGCGATGAGCGCGATCAAGCCGGAACGCGAAGCCGCAGCGCGCGTACTGGGCGATGATCACCGGCCGGCGGCGGATCGCCGCCGGCCCGACGATCGCGATGCCTTCGTCGCTTCAGTCCGGGATGCGCTGTACTGCTCGAAGCTCTGCGCCTATGCGCAGGGGTTTCAGCTCATGGCCGCTGCGCAGCACGAATACGACTGGCAGTTCAACTTCGGCGAGATCGCGAAGATCTGGCGCGGCGGGTGCATCATTCGCGCCCGGTTTCTGCAGCGGATCACCGAAGCGTACGAACGCGATCCGAAGCTCGCCAACCTGCTGCTCGATCCGCATTTTTCCGGCCAGGTCAAGGAGCGCGGTGAATCGTGGCGTGAGGTGATCGCCACCGCCGTTCGCGCCGGCGTGCCGACGCCCGCGTTCAGTTCCGCGCTTGCCTACTTTGACAGCTACCGCAGCGCGGTGCTGCCGGCGAACCTCATTCAGGCGCAACGTGACTATTTCGGCGCGCACACCTACGAGCGCACCGATCAACCCGCGGGCCAGTGGTACCACATCGACTGGCCGCATCCCGAGCGGCCGCAGGTGACCGTTGCTGTTACGAAGTGACGAAGTGACGAAGGGGTGTTGGAAGGCACATAGGCACGGAGGCACCGAGGGATGGACGACCGAGGCAAGAGTCCTTATGCCGCCCTTCCCACCAAAACGCCGGGTGCCACGGCCAACGAGCGCAGCGAGTCGGCCGTGCGCTGGTGGAAGGACAATCGCCGGACCGAAGTAAGAAGGCCAGTCACCACCGGATGCCCCGGCATGTAGGCGAGCCGTGAACGTCCCGCGCACCGGACCCGCCCCACACGCAGAATGAATCCTTCAACCCCTTCGCGCCTCGGTGCCCTCCTCCCTTCGTCACTCCGTCACTCCGTCACTCCGTCACTCCGTTCTTTCGTCCCTTTCCCCCATAGAATTCCGATCATGAACCCGACCTTCAGGCCCGGCCGCAATATTGCGATGAAAGTCCCTGCCCACGAGTACGAGGCCACCGTCGCGTTCTACCGGGATGTGCTCGCGCTGGCCATGATCGAAGGCGACACTGAAAGCGCGACCGTCACGACACGCTTTGCCTTCGGCGAAAAGGTCCTCTGGATCGATCGCGTCGAAACCCTGAGCCAGTCCGAAACCTGGCTGGAAGTGACCACCGACGATCTCGACGCCGCTTCCCGACACTTCGCTGAGCACAAAATCGTGCGCCGCGATGAAATCGAACACCTCCCGGACGGTTTCCACGGCTTCTGGATCGCCAGCCCGTGCAACGTGATCCACCTGGTCACCACGTCCTGATGCGGATCCCGGATTCAGTTTCGCGCGTGACGGTGTTTCACCGCGGAGGACGCGGCGCCGACTTCGAGAAGGCTGAGAAGATTCGCTGGCGTGAACAATCTCTCCTGGCATTCGGGGGCGCTTCGGGAATCCGCTTTACTTGATCAGCAGGAATGAGGGGTTCGCAGCCGCACCCCTTCGTGCCTTTTCTCCGTCACGCCGTTCCTCCGCCCTTCTCCGCGCTCTCCGCGTCCTCCGCGGTAGACGCTTTCTCGCCCGGATCTGACGCTGATTCCCCGGATTTCGAGGTGCTCTATTCAATTCCCGCGGCTGCGGCGACCTTGTCGGCCAGTTCTGCCGCCGCCGCTTCGTCCGGCGCCTCGACGATCAGGCGCACAATCGGTTCGGTGTTGCTCGGGCGAAGATGCGCCCAGCGGTCGGGCCAGTCGATGCGGACGCCATCGGTCGTGTTGCAGTTCTGATCGGAAAACGCATCGGCCACCCGCGCCAGGATCGGCCCGACCGCATCACGGCCGCCGACGCGGGCGAGATCCAGCTTGCGCTTGATCATGGCGTAGCGCGGCAGTTCGCCGATCAGTGAGCTGACCGATCGATTCTTCGACGCGAGGAGCCCGAGCACCAGCGCCATCGCGCTCAGGCTGTCGCGCACCCAGGTGATCTCGGGGCGGATCACGCCGCCGTTGCCTTCTCCGCCGATGATCGCGTTGTGCTGTTTCATCGCCTGGGCGACGTTCGCCTCGCCGACCGCCGCGCGGTGGACGGAGGCGCCGGGATAGCGCTCCGCGAGATCGTCGATCATGCGGCTGGTCGAGAGGTTCGCCGCCATCGGGCACGGTCCCCCTTCTTCGAGCATCTGCCACGCGGAGAGAACCAGCGTGTACTCCTCACCGATGTACCGGCCGTTCTCATCGACAATGGCGAGGCGGTCGGCATCGGGGTCCTGGGCGAAGCCGCACGCGGCGCGCTCCACGGCGGTGCGTTCCGCCAGTTCGGTCAGGTTCTCCTCGGTCGGTTCGGGCGTGTGCGCGAATTGGCCCGTCGGTTCGGCGTAGAGGTGAACCAGCTCACACCCCAGCGCTTCGAGCAGCATGCGTCCCGCTGCCCCGCCCGCGCCGTTGACCGAATCGAGCACGACCTTGAACTTCTTCTTCTGAATCGGTTCCGGATCAATCGACCGCAGGACGCGCTCGACGTGCTCCTGGGTCGCGCGGTCATCGCGTGAAGTCGGCGGAATCGCTTCGGCGGGAAGATACTCGAACTGCTTGCCATGGAATCTTTTCAGCACGAGTTCAATCTGTTCGGGGGGCGGAGCCACGCCGTCGGAATCGAGGCACTTGATGCCGTTCCATTCACCGGGATTGTGGGAAGCGGTGATGATGAGTCCGCCGGCGGCGCGGTGCTGGTCGATCATCACGCCCGCGGTGGGGGTCATGACAATGCCGAGATCAATGACCCGGCAACCGACGGCGGCCAGGCCGGCCCCGGCGGCGGCGCTGAGCATCTCCCCCGACGGTCGGGAGTCGCGTCCGAGGCAGACGATCGGGTTGTCGCGGCCGGACTGCTCACGAAAGAAGCTGCCGCACGCCGCGGCGTACTCGGCCGCGACGACCGGGGTGAGGGTCTTGCCGACGATCCCCCGCATGCCGGAAACGGAAAGCATGAGCGGCGCGTCGGTCGGTGGCGGAGCGGTCCTGGACATGGCAGTCAGGATAGCAGTTGTCCTTCCCCGGGTGGCCGCTAGACTTCAGAGATTCGGCACAAGGATGCCGCTTCCGGATGAAGGACCTCGCCATGGATCGAGCGCTGGAATCCCGGGCCGTGTTGCAAACGTGCTGGTGGCAGTGGCTGATCATCGTTGTTCTGGCGGGCGGGCTTGTTGTGTACGCTTTCTACGTATACGCCCTCAATCAGGCTGCCTTACCGGGACTGTTTCTTGGCAGTTACTTTGCGCTGTGCCTGGCCTGGCTCCTTTTCGGACCGATGTTCTCGATGCACCGCCGTCGACTTCGCCGCATCTTCTGGAACCGAATACTCTCGCAGGAGTGCGGGGCATGCGCCCACTGCGGCTACTCACTGGCCGGTCGCCGGGGCGCGCTCGTGTGTTCAGAGTGCGGTCTGAAGGTGGCGACGCGCCGCGCCAGGCCGCGGCTTCAGAAGTCACTTGCTGATGCGAAGATGCGCGACTCCACGTTGCTTTTCACCACTCGATCGTGGCGGCGGTACGTCCAAACGATCGTTGTCTTCTCCCTCTCGGCGTGGCTCGTCTTCGCCGGGTCTCTTTACCTGTTCATCATCGGTCGGGCCGTGGCCGGGAGTCTACTCTTCGGCGTAGCGCTGCTCGCCATCACCTTCGCCTGGCTCGCGCCGTTCGTGTTTCGAACCAACGTGCCGCTGAGGTCGTTCTCGGCCGGGTAGGTGTCGCACCGCTTGGCCCGGCCACCTTTCTTTCCCCCGGCTCTCGTCAATCTGCTACGCTCACGACGCATGTACGAACTCTCCATCGAACGTGAATTCTGCGCGGCCCATGCCATCGTGATGCGCGGCGAAAGGGAACCGGTCCACGGGCACAACTGGCGCGTGACGGTGATCGTGGCCGGGGAGACGCTCGACGGGGACGGTCTGCTCTGCGACTTCCACGAGATCGAACGGACGCTCGACACGATTCTCGCACCCTGGCAGAACGCGAATCTGAACGAGTCCGAGCCGTTTGAAAAGATCAACCCCACCGCGGAACTCATCGCCCGGGAGATCGGCGAGCGGATCCGGGGCACGTTACCGGACGGGGTGAGGCTGGTGGGGGCCAGTGTGACCGAGGCGCCGGGCTGCCGCGCGACCTACCGGCCCGCATAACGGCCGGTATGAACGACCGGTGGACGCTCCGGCTTCGGGACCGAGGATCAACCAGATCACGCAGAGCGCACAACCGGAAGGGCTTCCCGCGCGATCGCAGCCGGAACGCACGGATTGCCGGGGCGGGGGTCATCCCATCCGGTCGGCGTGTCGATACAGCGAACGATCGAAGTCCGATTGTCACGGTGTTTCCAGCCAGCTTGACCTGCGATACGCCGGCAGGAATCTCATCCTGCCGCGATCCGAGAAGCGGGGATCGTCCATGCAACTGTCCGAGATTCTGCGCACTGCCCACGAACACAACGCTTCCGATATCCACCTGGTGAGCGGTCACGCGCCGATGATGCGCGTGAACACCGTCATGACGCCGATGGATTTCCCGGTGCTGACGCACGACAGCGTCAACTCGGCGCTGAAGGAGATGATCAACGAGGAGCAGCGTGCCCGGTTCGCCGAGGCGAAGGACCTGGACTTCTCCTACGAAGTCAAGGATCTCTGCCGATACCGCGTGAACGCCCACATTCAGCGCGGCATGACGGCGCTGGCGATGCGTACCATCAAGAGCAAGGTCCCGCCGATGGAAGCGCTGACCCTGCCGGACGTGATCAGCCGCCTCACCTACTTGCCGCGCGGACTGGTACTCGTCACCGGTGACACCGGCTCGGGTAAGTCCACCACGCTCGCCGCGATGATCCAGGCGATGAACGAGCGCTACCGCAAGCACATTATCACGCTCGAGGATCCGGTCGAATATTCGTTCGTATCGAACAAGTGCCTGATCGAACAGCGTGAGCTGGGCCAGGACATGCCGACTTTCTCCTCGGGTCTCAAGCACGCGCTGCGTCAGGACCCGGACATCGTGCTCGTCGGCGAAATGCGCGACCTGGAAACCACCGCCCTGGCCATGAGCGCCGCGGAAACGGGTCACCTGGTGCTTTCGACCCTTCACACCGTCAACGCTTCCCAGACGGTGGAACGAATCATCGACATGTATCCCGCGAATCAGCAGAACCAGATTCGCGCGATGCTCGGCAACACGCTGCAGGCGGTCATTTCGCAGACGCTCTTCCGGCGGATCGACAAGCCGGGCATGGTGCCCGCCGTCGAGGTCATGCTCTGCACGCCCGCGGTGCGCAACATCATCCGCGAGGCCCGAACGTTTGAGATTCCCAACGTGATCGACACGAACCGCCAGCTTGGCATGACCTCGCTGGACAATTCGATCGCGGAACTCTACTTCAACAACTACATCAGTAAGGAAGATGCGATCGCCCAGGCCGCGTATCCGGAGAAACTCGAACGCCAGCTTGCCGCGTAAGCCGAAACATCGTTGGCCCGACTCAATCTGACGTGAATCCATTGTGCCTGACGTCCTGACCCCGAACCGCTGAACTTCGACCCATGCCCCAGTACCGATTTCAAGCGCGACATACATCGTCCGGTCAGGTTCAATCCGGAGTTCTCGCGGCGGAGAATGCGACCGTTGCGGCGGCTTTGCTGCGGAATCAGGGGCACCATGTGCTTCAGCTCATTCCGATCCCCAGCACGCAGCAGAAGATCAACAAGACGCTGGCGGCGTTGAACTATTCTTCCGGTCCTTCGCAGCATGATATTCTGGACTTCACCACGCAACTCGCGGTGATGATTCGTGCGGGCATCAGTCTGCGGGCTGCACTGGACGGCATTGCGGATCAGGTGGTCAACCCGAAGTTTCGAAAGATTCTGCTGGCGATCAAGTCGGACATCGAATCCGGCAAGCAGTTCTCCGAGGCGATTTCCCGGTACCCCAAGCTGTTTGGCCCGCTGTACGTGAACATGGTTCGGGCCTCGGAAATGTCCGGCTCTTTCGCGAAGATGCTGGACCGGATCGCCGGTTTCATCTCGCAACAGCTCGAAACGCGCAAGATGGTGGTCGGTGCGAGCATCTATCCGGGCATCATCGGAACCATGGCGGTTGCCGTCACGATCTTTCTTCTGAAGTTCGTGCTGCCCCGCTTTGCGGGTGTGTTCGCGGGCAAGGAAGAAGCGCTGCCCTGGTCGACCTCATTCCTGCTGGACCTTTCCGCCTGGGTCGAGGTGTACTGGCTGGGCATTCTGGCTGTTCTGGCCGCGATGATCGCCGGCATGGTGGCCTTCGTGAAGATGACCGATATCGGCCGGTTCTGGTGGGACAAGACGAAGCTGACGACGCCGGTCTTCAAACGCATGTTCCGCGCGCTCTACGTGAGCCGATCTCTGCAGACGATGGGCGAACTTCTGAACGCGGGTGTCCCGATGCTCGATTCGCTGGCGATTACGGGTGATATTTCCGGAAACGTGCTCTACAAAAAGATGTGGCGGAATGTCTACGCTTCGGTCAAGCAGGGGAAGAAAATTCAGTACCAACTGACCAGAACGAACCTCCTGCCCAAGAGTGTGGTGCAAATGATTGCGGCGGGTGAGGAATCCGGTCGACTAGGAGAAGTGCTGGAAGAGATTTCCGAGTACTACGCGAAGGTGCTGCGGGATGCCATCAAGGCCGTTACCAGCATGATCGAACCGATCATGATCATCGTCATGGGCGCGGTTGTCGGATTCATTGCGATGGCAATCATCCTGCCGATCTTCCGCATGAGCTCGATTGTGAGCGGGTAACGGGTGGAGTTCGGAGGCACTGTGAGGTCACGAACCATGCGCTCGACTCGACACGACTGGCGGCGGCGGAAGCAACGTACTTCGGCGAGGAATCGCGGTTCGCGCGGGCTGACCCTGATCGAAACCGCGCTGGCAACGATTATCGTGGGCGTCGGCGTCCTCTCCATCGTCGTCGCTCAGGCCGCCTTTCACCAGCAGAACGTCTACTCCGTTCAGGCCGCAACCGCCGCTCGACTCGGGAACGAGATTCGAGAACTGACGCTCAGCATGCCGCGGCATGATCCGGTGACGGGAAAGGCGTACTGGGGCCCGGAGCCGAGTGAAACCACGCTCGATGACTTCGATGATCTGGACGACTTCGACGGCTTGATCTTCTCCGCGGAATTGGGAAACGGCCCGATCAACTCCCGGCGGGAGATTATTCCGAACATGAACGGATGGGCCCAGACCATTCTGGTTGACATGGTCGATGTGTCCAACATCAATCAGTACTACGACGTTCCCGAGGAACCGGAAGACTATCCGGACGACTACGTCATGCGGATGACGGTCATCGTGACGTACCAGCGTCCGATCGATCCCGAGCCGCTGGAGATTACGCGCGTTTCCTGGATCTCGCCCAATTGAGTTCGGGGGAAGTGAAAGGGGTGGAGGTGATGAGGAGCGATGCAATGAAGCGAATGAGTGACCAGTTTGCCGCCCGACGGCGGTTCCGGAACGTGCGGGGCCGTCCCGGTGTCTCGTCGGTTCTGGCGATGATGTTCATGGTCGTCTTCGGATCACTGGCGGCAGCGATGGCGGTGGTGGCGCAGGGTAACATGCGTTCGGCCCAGGCCGGCATGCAGGTTTCCCGCGCCATGAGCGCGGCGGAGACCGGTCTGGTCTTCGGCGCGATGCGCCTGGAGCGCGCGACCGAGAAGTTCGTCATCGACCTGGGTGTCATCGATGCCGACTTTGCCGAAAAACTCTGGAACGGCGGACCGTACCAGCCCCAGCACGGCACGGTCGAAAGCCCCGGCGGATCCGGCCACGGGATTGTTCACGAACTGCTGGACAAGCACCTCGACGATCAGCACACGGTCGTGGCCGATCCGAGCGATCAGCAGTTGCCGAGCATCAACGAGTTCGGGACGCTGCGCACCCGGCCCATCGCGCTTGACGCGGATGAGGACGGAGTTCCCCTGCCGAGCGCGCCGCACTTCCGGCTGAAATACGAGATTTTGACCAACGGCGATGTGCGCGTGACGAGCCAGGGTTCGGATGGCGACATTCAGCGAACGCTGCAGATGGACTTTTCCATCATCAAGCGCATCGAGTATGCCGTGATCAGCCCCAACCGCATCATGATCGGCAAGAACGTGATGATCGAAGGACCGATCGGCTCCCTGTACGGAAGCAATCCCGGAGAACTCGACTCTCCCAACAGTCATCCGCTCCGGATGCAGAGCGACTTCTACCATCTCGATGCCGGGCTGGACAGCAAACTGGACCAGTTCTTCGCGGCGGTGATTGATTTCGACGTGGATGGCGACGGGCGGCTGCGGCCCAACCATCCGATCGAGGGGGCCGGCGTCGCCAGCATCGGAGCATCGGATGTCACCGGGGATGGGTACGTCGATGAGTTCGACATCTTCCTGGCCCATTACGGTGACGGGTCGGGTCTGGTATACGACAGTGCGCTGGCCGGGGGGAGCGTGAACTTCTCGGACGACCCTCAACTTGCCCGTCTGATCGACCTTGCGATTCCGGACCGTGACGGCGACGGTGAAATCACCTACCGCGATACGCTCCTGGGGTACAAGGATGGCCGTCTCGATGCTTTGGATCGCTACGCCAAGGTCCGGGGTCATCTCATGTTCGCCATCTCGCGCGAGGAGTGGGAATCGGCCCACGGCGATTTCAGTTACCAGGAGGTCGTCCAGGGGCCCATTCGATCGCGGCGTGACCAGCCGGCGATTCGCTTTGAAGTCGGACCGGATGAGCTTCGGGAAATCACCACCGATATGTTCAACGACAGTCACTCCTGGTTCCGGAACCAGGCGCTCAGTGGCATGGATTTCGAAGGGCAGGTTCAGGCCCAGGGCGGGCAGGTGCCGTCCGCGGAAACCGAGTGGGAAGGTGTTCCCTACGGGTCGCCCGCTCCCTATGACTATTTCGAACGACCTGTCTACGAGAACATGACCTTTACCAACGTGTTCATTCCGAAGGGGACGAATGCACTCTTCAAGAACTGCACGTTTATCGGCGTGACCTACATCGAGACCGTGACGCAGAACGGTCATGAGAACTGGAACGTGGCCGGTGCGCTTGAACCCCATCCGACGAATCCCAACAGCTACCAGTTACGGTTCCCCGATCTGGTTGCGGAACACGATGGGGTGATCATCACGGATACGCGGGATGAATCGAACAACATCCGTTTCCATGACTGCACGTTTCTTGGCTCCATCTCCGGAGATCGCCCCCTGCATTACACGCATTGGCGAAACAAGGTGCAGATGACCGGTGAGACCCGGTTCTACCTGGATCCTGACGATGACGACCTTGCCGAGCAGTCCGATGCCCAGGAGCTCCAGGACATTCTCAACTCGTTCAATGCGAATGTTGTCGAAGAGCTGGCGAAGAGTTCCATTCTCATGCCCGGCTGGTCCATGGACGTCGGTTCGTTCACGAGTGACCCGTTCGCCAATCCGGAAGAGACGGCGATCATCAAGCTGCGCGGCACCATCGTGGCGGGTATTCTCGATATTCGTGGCAGCGCGGATGTGCACGGAACGCTGCTGATGACCTTCCGACCGGAGAACGGCAAGCAGCCGCTCGTGTTCACGCCTTCCGACTGCTGGTCATGCCTGGCTTCGTTCAGTACGACGATCGGGTACTTCGGGCCGGAATTCGGCGACTACGAAGGGATGTCGCTGGATGACGACGACTTCGAGGGGTTCGGTGAGATTCGCCTGCGGTACGATCCGAACGCGAAGTTGCCGGATGGTATTCCCTGGCCGATTCGCGTGGAGGCGCTTAAGCACACCTACACCGAAGGAGGTGAGATGTGAGTCGCACCTTCACCCCGCGTTCCGCCCGGCAGATGGTCCGGCGCGGCTTCAACCTGATCGAGTTGCTGATCGCACTCAGCATTACCGGGTTGCTCATGGCGGCGACGATGGTCGCGCTGGATGCGTCCTACACCGCCTATCAGCGCACGACCCTGTCGGCTTCGACGCACAACGTCAGTCGCATCACGATGGATCGCATCCTGACGCTGATCCGCACCGGTGTGGACTTCGGGCCCAAGCCCGCCGATCCGAATACGGAACTCGTTGAAAGCAATCTTATCGAAGTAATCACACCCAGCGGTCAGGGCATCACGATTGAGTGGGACGAGTCAACGGAGCAGTTGCTGCTTCACACTTTCGAAGCGGATTCCGGCGAACTGATCAACACGTTCGTCCTGCTTGACGGCGTCATTCCCAATGTCGATCCCGTCACGGGTATCAGCTACAGTCCGTTCACGCTGGAATTCGAGCTGGGCCAGCATCTCAGGCGGGCGACCGTCGATCTGACCATCGTGCCGCACGACAATCAGTCCGTCGAGATCGAGGGCAATGATCCGTACATGATCCGGCTGGTCGGCTCCGCCATGCCGCGCGATACCGCGTACGGCGCCAAGTCCCAGCAGCCGTGAGCGCTACCGGATGCAGGGGCCGATCGAGGGACCGGTTGAAGGTTCAGTCGAGGGATCAGGGCTGATACGAATCCCGGATCAGATTCGGGCGTGAAACAGATTCACCGCAGGAGAAGCAGGGGACGCGGAGAGAGGTGAGAAGACTCGCTGATGTGATCTGCTGCCGCGCTTCAGGAAACTGCCTTGAGTGACCAGCAGGGATGAGCCACAAGGGATGTGAGCGTTCAGCGAAGGCACCCAGCCGAGGGGGGCAGGCTGGGTCCTCCGTTCTCCCACTTTGTCAGTCCGTCACTCCGCTACTCCGATCCTTTGTTCTACTCCGCGCTCTCCGCGTCCTCCGCGGTGAGTTCTCTGACGCCTGATTCCGAGTTGGGATTGGGCTGAAGCGGAACTTCGCCGGCGGAGGAGAATGACACCCGCGGCCGGCGGACACCCGTATCGAAGAGGATCTCCGCGATGTAACCCGGCGTGACGTACTGCAGGCGGCCGCGCAGGTCGTACCGCACGGAATCGGGTCGTGACGCCTCCGTCCAGCCGACCCGGGTGAAGGGAATCACCGCCGGCAACTCCATCGCCGCTTCCGTCCGTGGACCGAGCGTGCGCTGTACCGCCCGCCGTCCCTTGTAGACCGGTTCGCCGTCAATGCGAAGTTCATAGATCATTTCAAGCAGCTGCAGTGAGTCATCATTGGGATTGTTCATTGCAACCCGAAAGTTGAACACCGCGGCATCATCGCTGAGCTCGGTCAGGACCGCGTCGTGCGTTTCCAGATCCGGAGGCTGAAGCATGGTGCACCCGGGCAGCCAGACGGCGACCAGCAGCGCGGCCAGCAGGCAACGGATCAGGCTCTGGGGAAAAGGGGGCAGGCTGCGGGATCGGGCGATCATGCGGCACAATGTACCGCCGGAGGGCGGCTCAGTCGAGGAACAGCCAGTTCTCGCTCTGGCTGGCCTTCACAAGCATGAAATCGTCCATCTCGTTGAGGCGTTCGGTGTAGTCGTGCCAGACCAGGCACATTCCGCCGAGGATCAGCACGGAGAGCCATGCACCGAGTTCGCCCAGGTGATGCCGGCGCAACCGGTACAGTACGGCAACGCAGATGGCGACCGTCAGCGTCTTGTACGCGGTCAGGACGATCGGAGAGCCGGTGGTTCGGATCAGGTATGCCGCGATCGGATTCGCTTCCACCATGCCCAGCGACTGCAGGTGCGTGATGGTAATAACCAGATCGGCAAGGCTGAGCAGCATGATGCCCGCAATCAGGAGCACCACCCGGCGGGCGCGGTGGCCCGAACCGGCGAAAGGGGAGAGGCCGGTAGTCAGATTGGCCGGTCGTTCCGCGGCGAGCGGTGCGTTCATGTTCAGTGCCTCCTGAACAGGCCCATTTGCCCGGATTGAATCGGCGATTCATCCGTCACGGTTCATCTCTTCCCCCTAGCATTTCGCGGAAGTTTTCCGATGACCGGGAGCGGAACGACCGAGAATATGATGATCACCATGAACCAGATACGCTCACCCTTCGCCCTGAGTTGCCTCCTGCTCGCTTTTTTCGGAGCGCCGCAGGCCGTCGCCCAGCATGACAATCCCGTCTATGTGGATGACTCGCCGCACGCATGGTCCGAGTTTCAGCGGGCTCTGGAGCAGATGGACGAGAACGTCGGTGAAGCCGTCCGGGTGTTGCAGGAACTGCTTGATGAATACCCGCTCCGCGTCGTTCCGGTGCGCGAAGGTCCGGGAAACCGGTTCGTCAGTCTGCGCAAGCGGATCAATGAATTGATTCGTTCCGATCGCGAACTGCTCGAACGCTACCGCGCCGTTTCAACTCCCCAGGCCGAGCGAATGGCGCGAGCGGGGGCGTACGAACAACTGGTTCTGAGCCGAGCGCTGACCGACCCGGGACGGGAAGCCATGATCGTTCTTGCGCAACGTGCCGTGGAGTCCGGTCATTTCCGTCGCGCGCTCCAGTTGCTTCAGGAAGCTCGACACCATCCGGAGCTCGCCGACCATCACGCACAACATGTCTGGTATCTGACCGCCCTGGCGGCCCATCACCTGGATGAACCGGCCATTCGGGATGATGCGGAAGATGCCCTGGTGACATTCGGCGACTCGGCCAGACCATTTCTCGAAGACCTTGATCGAATTCTCGGTTCATCGGCTCGCATTACACCGGTTCAGAGTCGCAGCGTGCTGGACCGGACGCGCACGGACGATCTCACCGGCCTGGTTTCAGAGACGATCTGGTCGGCGGAACTGGAAGACGCCCCGCACCGGCGACGGGCGGATGCGGATCGCCCCGGGCGGGCGGTCTTCTCCCGCTCGATTGACGTCAGCCGGGAGGAGGGTCATCTGCTGACGCTGGCGCCGGCGGTGGTCGATGACACGGTCTTCGTCAGCCAGGGTCATAAGGTCATGGCGTTTGATCGTCTGAGCGGAGAAGCGATCTGGGAACACCCCTATACCGATCGACCACGTTTGACCATCGTCGATCGCGAGGACGAACTGGCACGGGACCTGAGCCTGATCGCGGTTCGGGACGATGTCCTGGTCACCATCACCGGCCATGCGCACGGGACCAGTCGATCCAGTGACGGGCGTGTGGTCTGCATCGATGCAAAGACGGGAGCGGAGCGCTGGTCCCGGCGCCTCGATCGTCTCGCCATGATCGAAGACTTCGAAGGATTGTTTCCGCACAGCGCTCCGCTGATCAGTGATGGCAAAGTCTACATTCTGGCGCGGAAGGTCAGCGCCCAGTCGCTCAGCAGTTGCTATATCCTCGCCTTCGATCTGGAGAGCGGGCAACTGCAATGGCATCGGCATGTGGTTTCAAGCGGCGCGATCCGACGGGGCATGCGATCCTTTTCGGCCATGCGCTATGATCGCGGTTCACTGTACGTGGCCAGTGCGATCGGCGCGATCGCGCGACTGGATTCGCGGACCGGCGAGACGATCTGGCTCCGGCGATACTCCGTCCCCCTGGCCCCCTCAATTCACGAGCAGAACCGCCTGCCGTGGGAACTCACCGCACCGGTCCTGCGAGAAGACCGCGTCATCGCCTTCCTGCCCGGCACGCGCCAGATCGTCGAAGTCGACCGGGAGACCGGCGAACAGCTGGCCGGCCATTCCGTGACCGACTCTGCCCAATGGGGTCATCCGTCGTACCTGCTCGGGGACGAGGAGTACCTGTTCGTCGTCGGCCGGGACCTGCGCGTTTTCGCCGGTGATGATCTGAGCGAGCCGCGATGGATCTACCCCGGTGAGGCCGATACGAACCCTCTTCGGTCGGGCGACAAGGCCATCCTCGGGCGCGTCCAGTTGAGCGGTGAGGCGGTCCTCGTGCCCACGGGCCGATCGCTCAAGCTGCTTTCGCGCCGGACCGGTGACCTGATCAACGAGATCGACATTCGTGAACCGACCAACGCGATTGCCGACGGCGCGCAACTGATCGCCGCGACGGCAGACGATCTGCGCGTTTACATGTCGCTGGATCGCGCCGAGGAAATGCTGCGTCAGCGAATCGCGGCGTTGCCGGCCGATCCCGGCCCGGCCATCTCGCTGGCGCGGCTGGCGATTCGGGAGCGCCAGCTGCCGCTGATCCTGGAAGTGGCGACGCTGGCCAATGACGCCATTCAGCGTGCGCCGGATGATGCCGCCACCAAAGCGCAGCAGAACGAATTGTTCTCCATGCTGCTGGGGCTTGATCCGGCAGAGCTCTCCGAGGATGCAGACCGGATTGCGACCTGGTTCGATCTGATCGAACAGACCGCGCGCGGTGAGGATCAGGTGATCACCTACCGCTTCGCCTACGGAGACTGGTTACGGCACCAGCATCCACGGGACGCCGCCGCCCAGTACCAGAAGGTGCTCGATGCGCGGGAACTTCGGTCGCGCCTCTGGCGGGAAGAAGATCGCGCCATGCCGGCCCGGCGCTGGGCGAGCGAACGTCTCGGAGAGCTGATCGAGCAGGCCGGCCCCACGGTCTACGCGGAGAACTCGGAGAAGGCGGAGAACGCATTGCGCGATGCGCAGCGGCAGGAGGAGACCCCGGAGGCGTTTCTCTCGATCGCCCGGCAGTTTCCCTATGCAGAGGGTGCCGTCTCCGCGATCTTCGAAGCGTCGCGGCTTCTCAAGGAGAGAGGCGAGCCGGGGCGCAGCGCAGACATGGTTGCCTCGCTGCTGCATCTGACCCCGCTCGAACTCGCCTTCACGCGGGAACGAATCGAACGGGTGGGCGGGCGAGTGATTCAGCAGATCCTGGAACTTGATCGACCGGCGGATGCCGTTTCGATCCTCGATTTCCTGGCGTCGGTGGAGTCCGGCCTCAGTCTGGAGAGTCCCGATGGCGAGGAGGAACGTCGTACCGTCGACGGCTGGCGGGAGCAGATCGTTTCGGATCATCTTCGCGCCGTGCCGCTGCCTCAGATCGGGAGCCAGCGCGGAGCAGCGGTGGCGATCGATGGGCACCTGGTCCCGGTCCATTCTCATCGTGGCGCGAGCGTCCGGAGACCCGGGCACGCCCTGATGCGCACGCCGCGCGGCCTCGAACTTCGCCTGCCGGATGAGCTCACGGTTCGCTGGCGCGTCAACTGGGCCGATCTCTTTCCGGATGAGCTCCCGAAGGAGGTGGTGCAGCTGACGACGTGCGACACGTCGCTGCTGCTCTGGGCGGAGAACGAATACGGAAGTGGAGAGCTGGTTGCCCTTGGACTCCGCTCCGGCGAGGTCCTCTGGCGGCGCAATGCGGACCGGGAGCTTCTTCCCGAACTTGACCAGCGACTCCAGAGCGTGCGGAACGTTCGCTCCGCGCTTCCCGATGGCAGTGCGTTCCGGCCGGGAGCTTCGTTGCCCCGGGTCAGCGAACAGACGGTCGTCGTCGCGCACCGAATGGGTGAAGTCGCGGCCGTGGATCGTGAAACCGGAGAGACGATCTGGAAGCGTGCTACGACTTTCGATCATATCTTTCACGCCGAGATTGACGGCCAGAAACTCTTCATCGCGGGACTGGGCCGGGCCCCGGAAGCGGAGCATCGCTCCTCGATGCTGCAGGTGTTCGATCTCCGGAGCGGGGAGCCGCATCTCGATTCTCCGTGGCGGGTCGATGCCCACGAGGCCGGGGGTGACGAGGTGTATTGGGTGCAGACCGGCGGGACGGGAACGGTGCTCTACGGAACCGAAACCGGCGTGCACGCCCTCGACCTGGTCAGCCAGGATCTGCTCTGGCGACATGAGGGCTATCCGGCGGTCGGCGCCGTGGAGACCGTGAGCGCGCGGGGAATCGTGCTGCTGGAAACCGATGGCGGCGATGTCTTCCGGATCGACCCCTTCTCGGGCCGCCTCTCCGGACCGTTCATCCGGCCGGACTCTGCTGCCGAGACGCGCGCGGAGATTCTTGGCTACGTCATCGAAGCCGGTCGCATCCTGGTGCTTGAGCGGCAACGTCTGGTGATCTACGACACGGATGGCGAGCTGATCGGAGCGGATGCGGTCCGCGGTGAGCGCAACTACCGTGAATTGCAGCGTGCGCGGGGGCGGACGCTGATCGTCAGCGCGTTGCCGCCGCTGCAACAGCCGGATCGCGGCGGCCGCGGGGGGGGATGGACGACCCGGCATCCGCACCGGATCTATACCGTCGCCGATGATGGGCGGCTCATCGATGAGACGCTGGAGATCCCCCCCCTGCCCGATCCGATTCGAGATTCGAGTCTGATCGATGGGTGGCTGCTGCTCTCTACCGACGGCCGCACCTACGCCGTTCCGTTTCCCCTTGAGCGGGACGCCTCGGCCGCCGGCGTCCGGTGAATGGGCCATCGGCACGAGCCCTGCCGCCGCCCGGTACCGGGAGGGGACCCCGTTCTCCCGCGGCGGGGTTGACTTCTGAAACGAAAACGATCCAATACGAAACCTGCAACCGCAAGAGCTTTTCGTTCTCTGAGTCATCACACGTGGAGCAGTTCAGCATGCTTCTCATCTCCGGCAGCAGCGCCTTTCCTGAAACCCGGTCGCCGGCTGAGTCGATCCTTTCCTCGCGAAGCGGGGTGAGGCTCAGGCATCGACTTGACCCTCACGCCTCCCACCCGATGCCGGTTGGTCTCATCGCCTGGGACGAAGATGAGGAGGACGAGGTCGAGTTCCTCGACGACGATGAAGAGGTCGATGATGACGAGCTCGACGATGACGACGACGATGACGAAGAAGACAACGACGACGATGATGAGGACGACGACGACCTCTTCGACGACGACGATGGCGATGATGACGATGATGACGACGACGACGAAGACGACGACGATGAGGAGGATCTGGACGAGTTCGGAGAGGATGATGAAGAGCTCGAGGAGGACGAAGAAGACTTCGATCGCTTTCTCGAGGAGGATGATGAAGACGACATCCTTTGAGGCGAAAGTGACGGAGAGTAATAAAGGGGGGAGATGGGCGAAGGCCGTACTGGCCGGCGAGGGGTGCCGTGGTCTGAGCGGGCCCAGGAGCGAAGGCCACGAGGTCGCGGTCCGATACCGGGATCAAGGCATGGAGTGAGAGCGACGGAGCGACGGAGGGGCGAAGGGCAGGCAGACTCGCTGCGCTCGCTGGCCGGGGCACTGCCAGAAACAGGCACGAAGGCACGTAGGCACGAAGGGCAGGGATCAAGGCGTCGAGGGAGCGAGGGCGGCGCAGCCGGGATTGCACGCTCTCGCGTGAGATTTCACGTTACACGTGGGATTTCACGTTTACACGTGGGATTGCACGCTCTCACGCGGGGCCGTCGGTGTAGCCGGTGCTTCGCTTGTCGTCGGTCCGCGCGTTCTCCCGGGCCCGGCCGTGGACGCCGATCGCCGTGGCGGAAAGGGCATCGCAGAGCCGCATGACCGCGGGCACGCTCGCATAGGTGCGGCGCAGCTCGACGATCTTTTCGCTCATCGACGCGCCGTTGTCTCGGAAGAGGCGGCGGAAGGCGACCTTCATTGCCTCGATGTGGGAGGCGTCGTAGCCGCGGCGGCTCATGGCGATGACGTTGATCGCGCGGACCTCGGCGGGATTGCCTTCGACGATCGTGAAGGGGGGGACGTCCTTGGTGATGCGGGCCAGGCCGCCGACGAAGGCGCAGGAACCGACGGTGGCGAAGTGATGCACTCCCGCGCCGCCGCCGATGTTCGCGCCGTCTTCAACGCGAACATGGCCGGCGAGCATGACCTGGTTGGCGATACAGATATCGCTTCCGAGCGAACAGTCATGCGCGATATGGGCCGCCACCATGATGAGGTTGTCGCTGCCGAGGCGGGTCACCCCGCCGCCGTTGGCGGTGCCGCGATGAATGGTGACGTGCTCGCGAATCTTGTTGC
>SLDM01000029.1 GCA_007125255.1 Phycisphaerales bacterium | reverse complement strand
GCAGGACCCACGCCAGGGTCAGCCCTTCGCCCGGCCGCACCTGATCGGTGTTCGCGGTCAGCTCGACCTTCGGATTGAACATCGACAGGATGACGTACAGCGTCAGGCCGATGAGGGCCACGCCGACCAGGCAGAAGACCGACGCAAAGAGCGTGATGGCGATGGCCCAGAATCCGAAGCCCCCTTTCCACGCGCCGATCGCCTCCGGCACGAGGAGCCCCCAGACCACGGCGTTCCAGATGGCGGCAAAGAGGATGAGGAATCCGGCGACCACCAGCGACGGCCGCTGGCCTTCCAGGCGGATCGAGCCATCGGCGCGGCGCTGTTTCTGCATGTCCCGGGACTTCGGCATGCTGGTACATCGGCCGAAAACCGGCCGACCCTTGCCCACACTCTGCAGCTTTCTGGTTGCAGCTCGACTGGGTACAGCACTGGATGCAGCTTTCCGGCTGGCCGCGATTCGAGCCGGGAATTACCCTTCCGGCCATGGGGCCGGTCCCGCCCGATTCACGATCGGCTAGAATCCCGCCTATGCAACTGTACATCGACACCGCGAACATCGACGAAATCCGCCAGGCCCATGACATGGGCGTTCTCGACGGCGTGACCACCAACCCCTCCCTCGTCAGCAAGGAAGGCGTGGATTTCCACGACCGACTCAAGGAAATCTGCGACGTGGTCAAAGGCCCCGTCTCGGCGGAGGTCGTCGCGACCGAGCACGATGCGATGATCGAGGAAGCCGAGCCGCTCACGCGAATCGCGGACAACATCGTCATCAAGCTGCCCAGCACTGTCGATGGCCTGAAGGCGTGCAAGACGCTCAGCGATCGCGGCGTGAAGGTGAACATGACCCTCTGCTTCCAGCCGCTGCAGGCGCTGCTGGTGGCCAAGGCCGGCGCGTTTCTCGTCAGCCCCTTCATCGGCCGGATCGATGACATCGGCAGCGACGGCATGGAGCTCATCCAGCAGTTGCGGCAGATCTACGACAACTACGGCTTCGAGACGAAGATCCTCGCCGCCTCCATTCGACATCCCCTGCACCTGGTGCAGTGCGCGATGATCGGCGCGGACGTGGTGACCGTGCCCTTCAAGGTGATCCAGCAGATGATGCAGCACCCGCTGACGGACAAGGGCCTCGCGGCCTTCCTCGCGGACTGGGACAAACTGCAGAAGGCGAAGGGCAAAGGGGGCAAGCAGCCGGTCGGGGTGTGAGGGCCACGTTGTTGTTCATTCAACGCACTTGCAGTCGCCGCGTGGCGGAAGCCCACGGGGATGCTAGTGTCGTGGCGGCTGGCTGATTGGGCAAGCACCAAAGCGGCGGTGGTACTCGCAAGAAGGGTGCCGCGGCCAAAGCGGGCGCCCCCCCCGATGGACTGGAGCGAAGGCCATGTTAACGCACTGCAGCACGTCACCGCCAAGACGGACAATGTCCCTTAGCCTGCATCCATGGGGTACCGTCTCTCGACATCAATAGCCGAGTCAGAGACTCTGGATCAACGCCGTTCGCTGGCATCGCGGGACAGCAGGGCGGTTCCGCGGCGTGGCGTCACCACTTTCATTGCGGTTCGGGGGGAGCGAGCATGGCATCCTCGACCCACCTGTGGGATCGGAGCGTTAGTGTGGAAGCAACAAAGGGAAGCAACTAGGCGTCAAGGCATCGAGGCGCGGTGCGACGGCGATTTCGTCGTCCCCGCGCAAGCGGGGACCCAGGGGGTTCGAAGGATGCGTTCGGCGAACAGGGAGGCCGGAGGCCGAGAGACGAGGCACCATTTTCTCCGCGCTGCTCCCGAAGGACACAGAGAGCGCTCGGGCGCGAGCCATGGCGGTCAGGTGGACTTGATTCCGGGAAGCGCGAATCCATGGGGCCGCGCCCGAAGCGTCACGCGCGCAGCGGGCATCCAGCTCACAGAATACATCCTTCGCGCCACTCCTTCGCGCCACTCCTTCGCCCCACTTTTTCGCCCCACTCCTTCCCCCCACTCCTTCCCCCCCCCCCCCGGGGTCCCCGCTTTCGCGGGAACAACGAGTCCGCCCTCACTTCGTCACTCCACCCCTCATCCATCTCCTCCGCGCGCCTCCGTGCCTCGTTTTATCGTGAGCGATGTTGCTGGTCACAAAGAACGAGCCACAGCGACTCCAGATGCCCCTCTTGGGGGGGAGGCCTGGAGTCCAGAACCGCGGCCGGTGGAGCGGTTCTGGTCCCTCCGAACAGGTAAACTCCAAGAGACTCTTGCATAGTCACAGAGGCCGAAACGGCCAGAGGCCCGCAGCGAGTCGAAGAGTCCAAGGTGCCGATCTATGCCGCAGCGTGACGTTCGGGCAGTACCTGGAAGTCATTCAGAACTCGATCCAAGAGATCGAGATGCCCGTCGTGGGGCCAGCTCGGTTGATTGACGCAATCATATCTTCGTCGATCACTGCCGATTGTTGTCGAGCTTTTCGATGATCGCTTCGATTAGTATGTCATACAGCGCATCACGATCACGCGGCATAGAGTGTCTCCGCGCTCTCGAGGATTTCGCGGCGGCGGTAGGGGTTCCGGCTTTCCTCGACCCCGCGGCGCGTCAGCAGATCCACCTCGCGTCCCAACGCTTCGGCGAGTTCGCGCGACAATCGCGACATGTCGAACAACGTCGGCTCCGCGCCTTCCTCAAACGTCACGAGCACATCGACATCGCTGTCCGGCCGCAACTCGTTGCGCACGGCTGAACCGAAGATGGCGAGTTCGCTGATCCGCCACTGCCGGCACACCGGCGCGATCGCCGCCATGTCAAAATGGTCTCGATTCATCATGGGGTGCTTGCTCCAGTTACCAAACATTGTATTCGAATCGTTCGCCCGCTGAAGCGGCGGCGATGCTTCACTGGCCGAACAACGTGGTCGCGTTGCGCCGGTTCGCGGCGACAATTCGGACGCGGTGACGGGTTCGTCACCCGCGGGTGCGCCGCGGCCATGATTCGATCTCTCAAGCCGGATGACGAGTTCGATTTCGATCAGTTCACTTCCGCGATCATCTCGACTTCGACCGTCGCGCCCAGGGGCAAGGCGATCGAACCGACGGCGGCGCGGGCGTGGCGACCCTTTTCGCCGAAGATCTTCTGCAACAGTTCGCTCGCGCCATTGCCGACCTTCGGCTGATCGGTGAAGCCGGCCTCGCAGCAGACGAAGATGCCCAGACGGACGATGCGCTCGACCCGGTCGAGATCGCCTCCCAACTGGTCGGCGAGGACCGCCAGGCCGTTCAGCACGCACTGCCGGGCGGCGGCCTGGGCCTTCTCCAGCGAGACCCGTGACGGGACCGGGCCGGAGGCGAGCAACTGGCCCTCCTTGAGCGGCAGCTGGCCGCTGATATAGATGAGCGAGCCGGTGCGGACGGCCGGGACGTACGCCGCGACGGGCTTCGGGGCCGCGGGCAGGGTGAGTTCAAGTTCGGAGAGCCGGTCTCGGACGGACATGTCAATACCTTTCGGCGGGGGAATCTGTTTCCAGTTTGTTCGGGTCAAGGCCCCTGCAAAGAGCTAACAGGTGAACAAAGCGAAAATTCAATGTGTAGATGGGGGAAAGGTGGAACTTGACCGCGATTGTTTACGGACTATGTTGATGGTGAACAGTCATCTGTTCAGTCTGATCGATCGGACAACCTGACCTGTGCGGCAGTATACTTTTCTGACTTCAAACTGCCCTCATTTGGCCTCACGGCCGCTTCATGCCTCGCCGCACAGTCGACAATCTGAATGATGTTCGTGATGGAGTTCGTGATTTGAGCACTGTGTTGTGAATGGCAGGAGTGATGCCTCGCTGCTCCCCGACCGATCGCCGAGCGAGTGCCGGATATCCAGACCGGATGATTCGGCCCGGACGTACGGATGGGGAACGGACGGCACACGAAGAAACCTGTGGGATCTGAATCACCGCCTGATCTGACGTACTCATGAAGCAGATGTGTTGCTCTTGAGACGCGGATGAAAGGGTGAAGAGGCGCTGGAAAGGCGCTGAAAAGCAGTTCCCGCGGAGGGGTTCGCCAACCGTGAACCCCGGCCCTCCCCCCGGTCTCTCCGGGTCGATCCGGACCTGGTATTCCCAGGATCAGGGAGCGTGAGTTTCCCGTGAGCCGTGCTCATCTCATCCTGATCATCACGATCCTCATCATCACGAATCAAGAATCATGTTCTGTCATGTTCTGTCATGTTCTGTCATGTTCTGAATGGTTGACTGCGGTGCGATTCGCATGGAAAGTCTGCAACAGGAAGTCTGCTCGTGGAAGAACCAGCTCAGGTTGGCGACAGGTGCCGACCGGTTCACTTCCACGGCCCTCTTCACCGGCGGGTGGACCAATCGCAGCCAAGCATCCGTGTTGATGAGAGCCGTGCTGATTCACCGGCTTCAGGCTGATCCCGACGGGTCAGTGCCGAGGATCAGCCATCTCATCTGATCTGCTGTTTTCGTGTCTCTACTTTACACAGGATGGAGATTTCCAGTTATGACTTCCAATCAAATGACCAAGCGTGGCTTTACGCTGATCGAGCTGCTGGTGGTGATTGCGATCATCGCCCTGCTGATCGGATTGCTGCTGCCGGCGTTGGCGAAAGCCCAGCAGAACGCCCGATCCATGAAGGATCAGACCAATATCCGCCAGATCCACTCCGGAATGCTGATCTTTGCTGCCGATGACCGGGGCAACCTGCCGGTGCCCGGCCGCATCAACCGGCTTCCGGTTGAAATCGGAACCGGCGGGGGGACCGCGGCAACCAACATCTCCGGACTCGGGCCGATCGATTACGAGAAGAACCACACGCGGCATCTCTACTCGGCGCTGATCGCCCAGAATTTCTTCAGCACCAATATCGTCATCGGTCCGACCGAAGTGAACCCGGAGATTCGCGAGTACACCACGTACAACTTCAACCAGTACTCTCCCTCCCAGAACATCTACTGGGATGGCGACTATGAATCGGGTGGAAGCGAAAATGTGAACGAAGGCTTCCGCGTCAATGTGACCGAAGACGATCGCATCGGCTTCTCCCACACCTCCTACGCCCACCTGGCACTGTGCGGCGCACGTCTCCGCCAGCGCTGGAGCAATACGCAGCGTTCGTCGGATCCGGTGCTCGGAACGCGCGGGACCGGAGGCAGCTTTGAGGGTCCCTACTACAGCCCGAGCCCCTGGGGCGGCGACTTCAACGATTCGGAGGAGTTCGATCGGTCGCCCACCCTGGAACTGCACGGCGCCTCGCGGCAGTGGGTCGGCAACGTCGTCTTCAATGACAACAGTGTGAGCCGGCTCAACAGCTTCTACAACGAAGGCACCGTCTACCAGGCGCAGGATCCCAATCTCAACTTTACCGGCGGCCAGATCCCGCCGATTCTCGACAACCTCTACGCGGCGGAGTTCAATGACTTCTCGAGTCAGGGCGACTTCCGCGCCAGTGGAGATGCGTGGATGGGCATGTTCCATGAGTCGACCCGGTTCTCCGCCGAGCCGCTCTGGGACATCCTGGTTGACTGATCCACACCACCCCTCGATGCCCCGGGCAGTTCTCTGCCTTTGCACTGACCCACTCTTGGAGTTTTCATCATGAAACGTACACAACGTACACATGGTTTTACGCTGATCGAGCTGCTGGTGGTGATTGCGATCATCGCCCTGCTGGTCGGCCTGCTTCTTCCCGCGTTGAACCAGGCGCGGGCCCGCGCCAACCAGCTCAAGGATGCGACGCAGCTGCGCGGCATCCACCAGTCGATGCTGACCTTTGCCGGTGAGTTCGAGGATGGTTCGCTTCCACTTCCCGGTCTGCTCCGTCGGCGTCAGGAAGGGACACCGGTCTCGTTCGCCCTGCCTCCGGGTTCGGGGCAGGAATGGACCCGTATGAACACGACCGATCGTCTCTACTCGATGGCGATCATGCAGAACTACTTCTCACCGGACCTGGTGGTCGGGCCGACCGAACCCAGCCCCAACGTCGTCGTCAAGGACAACTACAACTGGGAGGCGTTCAGCCCCGTGCGCGGGATTTACTGGGCCGGTGCGGATGCGCTGTACGGTGGCAGCGGCGGCACGGAAGCTGAACGGTTCAAGGCCGACATCGCTCTGGAATCCAATTCCTCGTATTCCCACATGGTCCTGTCGGGTGATCGAAAGCGTCGTCAGTGGCGCACCACGCTCGACTCCCAGTTCCCCGTCTTCAGTAACCGCGGGGTTCGCAATGGTGGCTACGACTCGGTCCCGGACCTCACCCCGGGTGCGAATGTGCCGGCGCCGAATGCGCAGCTCTACGAATCGTCGGAAACCCTGCTCATCCACGGCTCGCGGAAGCAGTGGGTCGGCAACGTCGTCTTCAACGACGGCCGGACGGAACTGCTGCGGACGTTCTCGCCCCAGGGAATCAATATCACCTTCGCCGGTCAGGAACCGATTCCCGATATCATCTTCGCGAATCAGACCGGTGGCAGTGAGACTTCCGGTGACGGCCGTGACGCCTACCTCCTCATGTACGAGACGATCTCGGTCGGCTCGGGTACGCCGGACTGGAACAGTTCCACCGGCCAGACCATCAGCAATCCCAGCGGCCAGCTCTGGGACTGATCAACGCCTTACCGAACCGCTCCGGTTGCCCTTGAGCAGTTTGATTCGCAGTTGAGAACAGTCTCGCCCTGCGAATCCTTCACGCAACGACCGGTTCACTGAAACTCACGCGGGGCCGACCACAGGTC
>SLDM01000010.1 GCA_007125255.1 Phycisphaerales bacterium | reverse complement strand
TTGATCACGGCCGGGTCATCGAAGCGGGCACGCACGAGGAATTGATGGATCGCAGCGGCAGTTACCGGCGCATGGTGCATCTGCAGACCGCGCCGCCCGTCGGGACTGTCAATGGTGCGGGGGGGGGCGGGGGTGCCGGGGCCCGGGATCCGGACATGCCGGCGACCTCATCCTCTTCGGCGCACGGCGCCTGAGGGCGTACGGCGCCTGAAGAGCGAGCCGCGCCTCCGGCAGGTGAGCTTACTCCTCGCCGCCGTGCTCGATGAGCAGTTCCACGACCTGCCGATAGTTGTTGTTGAGGGCGAAACGAAGCGGCGTTCCGCCGACGGCGTTGCGCAGATTCGGTTCCGCGCCGGCTTCGAGCAGGAACCGCGCCAGCTCGTACTGGCCCGCGCGGGCGGCCCAGTGCAGCGGGGCGTTTCCGTTCTCGGACTGATGATTCAGATCGGCTCCATGTTCAATCAGCAGAATCGCGGGCTCGAGATGTCCGAAGCGCGCCGCGGAGTGCAGTGGCGCGAATCCGCCCTCATCCGTCGCGTTGGGATCGATGCCGGCTTCGAGGAGCTCGCGGAGCGTTTCCAGATCGCCCTGGCCGGCCGCGGTCATCAGGGCGGAGAGTTCCGCCGCCGCCGGTTCACGCACCTGAGACCGTTCCGGATCGATCGATGTTCCCGCGGCCGGCCCGTTCGACCCTTCCTGATCACATGCCGTCAGAATCACCGCGCTGAGGATCATGAGCGCCAGGCGGAGGATCACCATTCGCGAGCGACCGTGCGTTCGAGCCATACCGGTCTCCGTTCGGGGAAAGATTCTGCGCGGGCGGCTATGGTGCTCGCGCGGGCCGGCATCGGCGGTCGACCGACCGCCGATCGACGGCCGAATGCCTCGATGCTACACCATAGCGTGTCCGCCGAACCGGATCGAGCACGGCCGCCGCGCGGGCTCCGCGCGGGCGACTTCGTCCCGAACGAGTCGAACCGGTCGAACCGGTCGAACCGGACGAACCGAAGTCCTCCGGCCTCACCCCATTGCGGTGGCGTCAGCTTGCCGGCGGTCGGGCCCCACGACCGGCTCGCCATCGACCGGCTCGCAGGGTGTCTGATCGCCATCAGGAGTGCCGCCGCGCAGGAATCTTTCAGGCCGATGGCCGTGGCGCCGCTGCCGCGAGGGGGCTCACCCCTCGTGACCGGTCAGCCCGGCGCCGAGCTGGGTGCGGCCGCGCCACTGACGCCGACCGGTGACGTGCAGCCAGAAGCTGTGCCACTGGATCAGCGTCACCAGGATCAGCGAGACCGGGTGCAGAAGAATCGCGGTCAGGCTCTGGGCGAATCTCCGCGCCAGGATCGCCCGCTGCACGAGCTGGATCGCGATCGCGCCGGCCGCGAACGTGCTCGCCAGCGGCCACCATTCGCCGCGCACCGCGCAGATGATCAGAAACGCCCACGGCCAGAGATGACCCACCGCGTGCAGGAGGGTCAGGAAGATGAGCAGCCCGATGGAACCGAGACCTTCGTAGGCATTCTTGGCGAAACCGCGCCACGTCGCCCGGAAACCCTCGTACATGCGCACGCGCAGCAGGGCGGTGCCGTCGAAAAGATCGCTCCTGTAGCCGGCCCGGCGCAGTTCGCGCGGCAGCTTGATGCCGTCGTGCATGGAATCCCGGAACGCGGCGTGCCCGCCCGCCCGGCGGTACGCTTCGCGCCGGACCATCAGGAACTGGCCGCACCCGGCCGAGGCGTTCGGATCGAGCGTGCGCCGCATGCGAATCATCGGCAGGTAGCTCAGCAGGATGAACATGATCATCGGCAGGATGAGCCGTTCGCCCGGCGATCCGGCGAGCTGGCGCGGGAAGGTCGAGACCATGGCCGCATCGAGTCGCTCCGCTTCGCTCAGGGCGGCGTTGATCGCGCCGGGTTCGAACCGGACGTCCGCATCGGTGAAGATCAGCCACTCGCCCTGCGCGGCCCTGCCCATCTGTTCGCAGGCGAACTGCTTTCCGTTCCACCCCTCCGGCAGCGGCCGGGTCGGCACGCGACGGACGCGATCATCCTGCGCCATCAACGCATCCAGTTCGTGCGGCGTGGCATCGGTCGAGTGGTCATCGTAGACCAGCACTTCCAGGTTCCGGCGCGTACCGGCCAGGATCGCCGCGACACACGGGCGAAGGTTGCTCTCTTCATTGCGGGCGGGGATGCAGATGCTGACCAGCGCGGTCTGGTCCTGCGGCGCGGCGTTCGGATTCGGCCGGTGGTAGAGCGCGAGGTTCCACACTGTCATGATCAACGCGCCGGCGGAGATGATCAGGGACGCGATCAGCAGACCGTACACCAGCATCATGAGTTCGATTCCTTCCCCCGGGTCATGGTCCCTGGCGCCGCCGTGGGCATGGCGTTCGATTCGGCCCGGGACGAGTGACATGCCCAGCGTGGGGTCGGGTGCGCGGACGGGTCGCTCCGATCCGTTCGGCGTCGCGCCTCGATGCCGCCCGACCTGCCGCGCAGCCGCAGCCACCAGTCATAGATCGGATTGATGCGGGCGGACTCTCCGCCGATGAGTGGGGTGAACTGGTGGGGATCGCGCCGGATGACCAGTTCAGCGAGCCGCGCCTGATTCTCCTGCATCGTCTCCGTCAGCGCGCGATGCCATGCGGAGGTCGTGTCGCGATTCGACTCGCAGCGGGCGAAGCGCACGAAGACTTCGGGCTTCTGATCCTGCCAGAACGTGTACTCGGCGGCCACCGCCAGCACCTTCGCCTCCGGGTGGCCCGCCGCCAGGGCCGCCGCACCCGGCCGCAGGCGAATCGGCTCGCGGACATCGGTGAACCGTCCCTGCGGGGTGATCCAGATCGCCGGGCGGTCATGGGCATGAAACCACTGGTCGACGTAGCTCAGCATCGCATTGAGGCTCGCGGCGCTGTCCGGGTCGATGCCGAAGATTCCGAGCTTGCGCATGAACCGAAACTTCTCGAGCTGTGCCGCATCCATCGGCGCGCAGCCGTTCCGGTCGGGCAGGTAGGCATCATGGAGCAGCATGCCGATGATCGGATCCCACCAGCCCGCATGACTCATCGCCACGACCACCGGCGTCCGGTCGCGGTTGAGATCCCGCGCGAGCGACTCGGTCTCCCGGACGATGCGCAGCGCGCGGAACGACTTGCGCACGAGTCGACGGCAGTACCAGGCGAACCCTCCGCGAACCCGCGGGCTGGGATCAGCCGGAATCAGCTGGCCTTGGCGGTCACTTGACGTGCGGTCTCCGGGCATGCGGTCTCCGGGCATGCGGTTTCTGGGCAAGTGTCACGAACGGAACGGTGCGTGCGCATCGGCGGGTTCTTCGGGATGATCGGCGGTACGGATTCGCCGTGATCCTCGCGCAGCGCGTTCGCCGCCGTCACACCGCTCATGAGCACCATCGGCACGCCCGGGCCGGGGTTGACGCTGCCGCCGGCGAGGTACAGGTTTTCCAGGACGCGGCTGCGGTTGCGCGGCTTGAACCCCCCGCGCAGTCGGCCGTGTGAGGCGAGTCCGTAGATGGCCCCGCCTTCGGCGTTGTACATGCGGTCGATGTCGCCGGGGGTGAGATGGCGTTCGACGAGCATGTGCGATTCGATATCGTCCATGCCGAAGCGTTTGAGCTTGTCGATCACCGTCGGACGGTACTGCGCGAGCAGTCCGTCGGCCCCGCCCCATCGCTGACCCGGACGAAGATGCGGCGTGTGGATCAGCGCATAGAGCGCCTCGCCGCCTTCCGGCGCCTGGTGGGGATCGGTTCGTGACGGGGCCGCGAGGTAGATCGTCGGATCCTGCGCGGGAACGCCGCGGTGGTAGATGTCGTTGAATTCCCGCTCGGAGTCTTCACTGAAGAGGAAGTTGTGGTGCGCGAGGTGGTCATACTGGCGATCGAGGCCGAGGTAGAAAACGACGCCGCTGCACGCGGGGGTGTACCGCTTCGCGATGGCGCGCTGCTCCTGCGAAGACTTCGCCGAGCCGATCAGGTCACGGTTGGTGCGCTGCACATCGCAGTTGGAGACGATCGCGCGGGCGGGGATCATCCGCCCGTCTTCGAGTTCGACCGCGGTCGCGCGGTGGCGGCTGTGAATGATCCGCTGCACGCCGGTGCCGGTGAGAATCTCGGTATCGAGTTCCCGGGCGATCTTTTCGAGGCTCCGCGCCATCATGCGGGTGCCGCCCATGGCGTAGCAGCAGCCGTGATCGGTCTGGGCGGCGGCAATCAGAGAGAGAATGGCCGGGGCCAGGAAGGGGCTGGAGCCGACATACTGCAGGAAATGTTCGCAGAGCTGCTGCAGGTGCGGCTCCTTGACCGAGCGGTGCGCGGTCTTCGCCATCGTGCTGTAGAGGCGCATTGCCAGGACATCGCGCAGGAGGCCGAGATCGTTCGGCGAGGTCTGGCGCATCATGTCCAGGGCCGAACCGAGATCACGGTAGAAGAAGACCTTCTCGCTCAGCCGGTACATCCGCCGGCTGTACTCGATGAACTCCCGGTAGCCCGACCCCGGTTTCGCGGCGGGAAACTGTTGATCCATGGCTTCGGCCATGACCATCGGATCCTGGTGGAGATCGATAACGGTTCGGTCTTCAAAGTGGCAACGCCACTGCGGATCGAGATTGACCAGTTCGAGGTAGTCCGCAACGGTGCGGCCGGTCCGTTCGATGATGCCCGCGATCACGTGGGGCAGCGTGAGAATGGTCGGCCCCATGTCAAAGTGAAAGTCCTTTTCGGAAAGGACGTTCATCTTCCCGCCGAGGTGGTCGTTCTTTTCGATGAGGGTGACGGGGTACCCGTTGGAGGCCAGTTCGACGGTGGCGGCAAGCCCGGCGAGCCCGCCGCCGATGACGAGAACACGGCCGTCCGGTGACGCATGGCGCGACGCCCCGCTCGTTCCATCGGGATGGCCGCTACGACGTGCTGACATGAGAGGGATTCCGTGATGTGGTGGTCGGGGCGGCATGGTTCGCACGCGCGGGCTCTGCAGGAGCGCGAAGTACGGGAGAAGCGGTCGGCGTCGGCGCGAGCGGTCGATCGGCCGGCGGGGGATCGGCACCGACCAGCGTTGCCAGCGAACCGGAGCCGTACCACCAGCGCACGAACCGCTGCATCAAGCGCGCGGCCTTTCGGGTCGGTGGCTGCACGTCGGGGCGCAGGCGCGGGCGGGTGATTGCCACCTGAACGGGGCGGGTCATGGCAAGCAACCCGGCTTCACCCCGCGAAACACCCCAGCCGCTCTCGCGCGAACCGGCCAGCGCGACCGCGGGATGCGCGGTGGGAAGAATGCAGTCATTGATCGTGATGATGGATGAGCCGCAGCGGGCGGCGAGAGATTTCGCGCGGTGCAGACTGCCACTGAAAATGCTCGTGGCGAGGTGCTGCGGGCACCGGCGGTGAACGTCGAGCGCCTCGTCGATCGAATCGACCGGCACGATCGCCACCGCCGGCCCGAAGTGATCGCCGGCGACGAGTTCGGCATCGGCGGGGCAGTCGGCGATGGCGATCGGATAGATCGTCGCGCCGGTTGGTGGATCGGCGATCCCGCTCAGACTGCGCCCGCCACGCTCGATCGCCTCCCGGGCCAGCTGGCCGGCCCGCGCGGCGGCATCGGCGCTGATCAGCGTCCGCGGCCGGGCCGAGGCGGCGTGCGGCGCGAGCGCGCTGAGAAAGTCACGGTATATGGATCGTTCCACGAACACGCGACGTGGCGCCATGCACGTCTGGCCGCCGTTCATCGCAACCCCGTTCCAGATCGATTCCGCCGCGAGCTGGACATCCGCGTCGGCGAGGACGAACGCGCTGTCCCGGCCGGAGAGT
Organism: Phycisphaerales bacterium; assembly: GCA_007125255.1. Classification (GTDB taxonomy): domain Bacteria; phylum Planctomycetota; class Phycisphaerae; order Phycisphaerales; family SM1A02; genus SKZB01. The sequence goes on along the minus strand of SLDM01000010.1, from coordinate 895 downwards.
TCAAGCGTGGTCGGGGTGAGGGTGGTGGCGGCGTGTTCCGCGATTGCGCGGCCGACCTCGGTGGAACCGGTGAAGACGATGTGATCGAATCGCTGGTTCCTGAGCATCGCCGCACCAGCTTCGCGCGAGGGGTCGGTGATCGAGATCGCTCCGCTGGAAACTCCGGCATTCCGGGCGAGTTCGATGAGCATCGACTGGGCGCGGGGGCTCTTCTCTGAAGGCTTGACGGTGACGCGGTTTCCGGCCGCGAGGGCGTGCACGAGCTGGATGCCGAGCAGTTGGACGGGATAGTTCCACGTCGCGATGATGGCGACATGGCCGAGCGGTTCGCGGCGCACCTCGTGGCGCTGGCCGAATTGCCAGAACGCCCCGCCGCGCACCCGCCGGGGCCGCAGGAGCCTCCCGCCACGCTTCTCGAGCCAGCGGCAGCAGGCGAGCAGGGGCAGCACGTCGCCGGTCAGCGCTTCGAACTCGCTCTTGCCCATCTCCTCGGCCACAACGCGGCAGAGTGAGTCGGCGTGGTCGGCCACACTGCGGCGAAAGCGTCGCACCCACGCCATGCGGTCGCGAAACGGGGGGGGTGCCCATTCCTGGCGAACCTCGTCGCCGCAGCCAGCCCCAGAGTTTCGGACACTTCGATGCATCTTGAAGTATTATGGCATGGATCAGGGCCTGTCCGCCAATCGGACCGGCCGCCCCACGTCTTCGCCGATCGGCGGGAAGAAGATTCGTCATCCGTGGGGGATGAATCGGTTCGGTCGGGAAGGGGCATGATCGCCGTACCGCACCGCTCCGGGTCGAATCCGAACGGTCTTCCGTGACGAAATGACCGGGGCGAGGTCCGTGCCGCCGCATGCACCAGTCCCGTTCGACCATGACCGCCCTCCCGGCCGGA
>SLDM01000515.1 GCA_007125255.1 Phycisphaerales bacterium | reverse complement strand
TACCACCGCGAGGAACTGATCGGGCAGGATCACCGCATTCTGAATTCCGGGGTCCATCCCCGTTCCTTCTGGAAAGAGATGTACCAGAGCATCCTTCGGGGCGAGGTCTGGCGCGGTGATGTCTGCAACCGGGCGAAGGACGGATCACGGTACTGGGTCGATACCGCGGTCAAGGCGATTCGCGACGAGACCGGGCGGGTGCGGAACTTCGTCGCCATCCGGCTCGACATCACGGCGCGGAAAGAGGCCGAGCAGGCACTGCTCCATGCGAACCAGAACCTCGAAGGAGCCACCCGGCGCGCCAATGATCTCGCAGCGCATGCGGAGGAAGCCAACCGGCTCAAGAGCGAGTTTCTTGCCAACATGAGCCACGAGATTCGAACGCCGATGACCGCGATCCTGGGGTACGCCGATCTCCTGTCTGACAACGACCAGCCATCAAAGCTGAATCACGACCAACTCGAATACGTGAAGACCATCAGGCGCAATGGAACGCATCTGCTCAAACTCATCAATGACATTCTCGATGTCTCGAAGATTGCCGCCGGCAAACTGCTGGTGGAGCAGATTGAAACGGATCCGGTTGGGATTCTGCACGATGTGCTGGAGACAATGCAGGTCAAGGCGCGCGAAGGTGAGGTCTCCCTGCGCTTCGAGATCGACACATCGATGCCCAGGCTGATTCAGAGTGATCCCACCCGATTTCGTCAGATACTCGTCAACCTCGTCGGGAACGCGATCAAGTTCAGCCCCGGCGGCGAGGTCACCGTGCGCATGGCCGTCGACGAAGTCGAGCCGAATCAATGGTCGCTCCAGGTCGACGTCGCTGACACCGGTATCGGGATAAGCGAAGAGGATATGTCGCGGCTTTTCGGGGCCTTTCGACAGGCCAGCGCCGGCGTGTCGCGCCAGTTCGGTGGCACCGGGCTCGGCTTACACATCAGTCAGCAACTCGCCCTGCTGCTCGGCGGCGAGCTGGCCGCACGAAGCCGGCCGGACAAAGGCAGTGTTTTCACCCTGACGGTGCCCGTCGGACCGTACGAATCGATGGTCTGGCCGGCCGCCGCTTCATCCACCGTCGAAGAGCGCACAACTACCTTGCGCACAGCCGAACCGGCGCACCCCCCCCCGCCGCGACTTGACAGAGCTTCTATTCTGCTGGTTGAAGACGGAGAGGACAACCAACGACTGATTGCGCACTACCTTCGCGCCGCCGGCGCTGAAGTGACCATCGTCGGCAATGGCCGTCTCGCCCTCGAAGCCATGACTGCGGACGGTTCGGTCGGCGGTCAGTTCAAGTCGGAATTGCCGTTCGACCTGATTCTGTCGGACATCCAGATGCCTGAGATGGACGGCTATACCCTGGCGGCTCGACTGCGCACGCGAGGCTGGACCGGCCCGCTCCTGGCGTTGACCGCGAACGCCATGCCTTTGGATGAGGATCAAAGCCTCAGCGTGGGATTTGATGCGCATCTGACCAAGCCGATCAACCGGGAAGCACTGATCACCGAATGCGCGCAGTGGCTGGCACACGTACGGCCCAATGAGCGGGAATCGGAGTCGGCGCGAGTCCTCTAGAGAACCGTTGGCCTCGCACGACGGTATCGGCCGCGTCGCAAAGAGTGTTGCCCCTCAGGCAGGGGAGTGGATGAAGCCAAAGTCTGTCTCGACACGTTCTCATCTGCGCGCAACCGTAGCGTTGACAGACCGGACGATGCCGGCAAGGCCTCTATCCCCTTCAACGAGAGTTTGAGAGCCCCTCACGCGCCTCCAGCTCCTGAGTCATCTCGACCAGGCGGGCATGCATCACCACGATCACGAGCAACATGCTCACTGCACGGGCGCTCCACCAGCTCCGTTCCGGGCGCAGCGAGGGATACCCTGGCTGTTCTGGCCATCGTCTTGAACTGCACGGCTCAATGCGCATCGATTGACACTGCGGATGCAATTCAGACGTTCCACCGGTCTTTGCGTGTTTCACCTGAGATTCGCGTGTTCCTGGTCGTGTGAGCGCGACCACCGCTAGTGATTTCTCTGAATGCGATCTGGAGCTCAACCTGGCACTTGACTTCACTCTGCACCGTTCCGATAGACGGATCGCCTTGATGTCATTTACAACACCCGTTGCTGGACATGAACCGTGGAGATGCAGGAACACATCGAAGAGCTCGTCCGAACATCTGTGCCGGTCGACAGACGCGACCTGCCCGGTCTCGTGAGTTTGCGCGGCATGCCTCCAAAGGTGCGTCACGCGTGCGATCAAAGGTTGCCTGAACCCGTTCACGGACCTCTGCCTCCCCGCATCGACCGCTCCGGAAGTCCCATCGTCAACGAGAAGGAGCATGACCGGTGCTTCCCGAGCCGGGCGAAGACTCTCGATCAGGCGTTCGACATAGGCCTCCTGTCCATGGATCGCCGCCGGAAAGCTCCGAAAGACAACGATGACTTCAAACTCGCGCTCGATCCGGGGCTGTCAACCGCGGAGACGGTCACGAGCGTCTCCGGCGGCGTCACTCTCGGCAACGGCCGCGTGGCTCTGACCCGCGAAGCAGGCGGCACCGTTGACGACACCGCCGTTGCATCCGTCATCTGACCTCATGCTGTAGGAGCGTTCGTCATGGCAGCCGACACACAGGAAGACGTCGCAACCCGCGAAGCTGAAGTCCGCATCGACACTGACAAGTTTCTCTCCTTCCATCTCGGAGAAGAGGAGTATGCCCTCGAAATTCTGACCGTACGGGAGATCATCGGGCTCATGGAGATCACTCCACTGCCTCAGACCCCCGCCTACGTCAAAGGGGTCATCAATCTCCGTGGCAAGATCATCCCGGTGATCGAGCTGCGCACCAGGTTCGGGATGGACCCCGTTGCGTATACCGATCAGACCTGCGTGATCGTCGTCGAGGTCGGCCGCGCATCTTCCGAGCAGCACTTCGAGATCGGCATCATTGTCGATTCGGTACGTGAGGTCCTCGATATTGCGGCGACCCAGGTCGACGCCCCGCCGCGCTTCGGCTGTTCCGTGCCGCTGGAATACATCACCGCCATCGGCAAGGTGCGCGACAAGGTCGTCGTCCTGCTGAACATCGATGAGATCGTCACTTCCGCGGAGGCGGAGAAACTGTTCGGAACCACACACGAGAATGACACCTCGGCGCAGTGAGACGCCCGGCCTGTCATGTTGAACCCGGATTGATTCACCGTAACACTTCACCCAAGTGCGATAATCACGCGATGATCGGATGACGTACGGCGCAATATCTTGTGGTTGCGCCATGGCGATTCGTGTGCTATATCATGGGTGTGAGCACGGATGCACTCGAACAACTCAGTAACGATCAGGTCATCGAGCGTGCGGTACGCGGTGAACTCACCGAAGCGCAGATCGAGGAACTCGATCCAGAACTGGCCCGCCTCGCGCTGATCGCCGCCCTGCAGACAATCAATCAGTTGCGCGGCAATCAACCCGGCATCACGCCGTCCACGCCTTCCGGCCAGCAGCCGGTGTACGCCAAGGGGAAGCAGCGGAAGCGAAGCGGCAAGAAGCCCGGCGCGAAGCCGGGACATCAGGGCCGACGCCGCCCGATGCCGGAACAGGTCGATCGGCACATCGAGCACGATGAACTCAAGCATTGCCCGTACTGCGAAGGCGAAGTGCATGCCGCCCGCAAGCATCGCAGGCGAATCATCGTTGACCTGCCATTGAATCTTTCCACCGAGACGAGCGAACACACGATCCCCCGGCAATGGTGCGGCACGTGCAAACAGTACATCGAACCGGCCGTGGTCGATGCGATGCCCAAAGCGACGATCGGCCACCGCGCCGCGGCGACGATGGCGTGGTTCCACTACGGCCTCGGCATCACGATCAAGAATATCACCCGCATCTTCTCGCAACACCTGAAGACGCATTTGAGTGCCGGGGGCCTGGTGGCGATCTGGCAACGCATGGCCGAGGAACTGGAGCCGTGGTACGAGCAGATCGGCGAAGAAGCGAAGCAATCTGCGGTTCTGCACGGAGATGAGACCGGCTGGCGGGTCAATGGTCACACGCACTGGCTGTGGTGCTTCACGAATCCGCGCTGCTGCTACTTCATGATTGACCCTTCACGCGGCAGCCCGGCGCTCCTGAAGTTCTTCACGGAAGACTTCAATGGCGTCCTGATCACGGACTTCTGGCGGGCGTACGAATGGGTCAATGCCGCGGAGCGGCAGTACTGTCTGGTGCACCTGCTCAGAGAGATCGAGACGGTGGATGAGAAGAACGTCAGTGAAGAATGGCGTGCGTTTGCAAAGAAGTTGAAGCGATTGATTCGTGATGGCGTGCGCCTGCGCAAACTGAGCGATGAGCCGGCGAAGAAGGAGCATCCGAGCAAGGTAAAGCGGATCGACGAACGGTTGAACGCGCTGGCGGATGGCGCATACACCGATGCGGATGCCAAACGATTGGCGAAGCGTCTCAGTCGACATCGTGACTGGTTGTTCACGTTCCTGGACTATCCGGATGTGCCGTGGGAGAACAACTTTGCGGAGCGTCAGATCAGGCCGGCGGTCATTCTGCGGAAAAACAGCCAGTCGAATCGTTCGGAACGCGGTGCGGCGACGCAGGCGATGCTGATGAGCATCTGCCGCACGCTGGAGTTACGCGGCCATGATGCCTTGACGGTCATCGCCGACGCACTGCGGCAGCGGCTCATCGACGGCCATCTCCCGCCCCTGCCCGGCACCGCCGTCGCAGATGGGTGAAGTGTTACGATTCACCTAGGAGCACCATCATGAAACTCACCATCGCCACCAAACTGGGGCTGGGCTTTGCATCACTCATCCTCCTGCTGATTATCGTCGGCCTGGTCGCCATTCGAGGCGGACGAACGGCTGACCACGGTGTGAATGATCTCGGGAGCATCACCACCGATCTGATTCAGGGCGCCGAGTTCATGGAGGGCATGTTGACCATGCGCATGCGCGTTCAGGACTTCCTCATCAACAACGATGAAGAGTCGGTTCGCGCGTTCAACCAGGCTCGCGACAATTTCCTCGCCGATCTTGAAGCGTGTGAAGAGCGATTCACCCATCCGGAGCGAGTCGAAGCCCTGTCACGAATCCGTGCCGGCTTCGAAGATTATTACCGCGCCTTCAATGAGGTACAGACTGTCTCTCACGCACGCAACCGGATCGTGGAAGAGGATGTCCACCGGCTGGGTGGCGAGCTCCGCCAGCACCTTGACGGCATCGTAACGCATGCGTTCGAGGGCGAGGATCTGGGCTACGCCCAAGGGGCAGCCCAGGCCATGCAGGACTTCCTCCTCGCCCGTATCTACGTGATGAACTACCTCACGATGAACACGGATGCAAACTACCAGCGGGCGCAACAGGAGATTCGCGATACCCGTGAGCGATTGAGTCGCCGCGCTGAGAACAGCACCGGAAGTGCGGAGCAGGCGTATCAAGGGGCCCTGAGTCTGCTGGATGAATATGCCGGCGCGGTGGACCGGGTCCAGACGTACGTGCGTCAGCGTAACGATCTCGTCCAGAATCGGATCGATGTCTACGGACCTCAGATCGCCGACTACAACCGTGAGATTCAGGAATCCCTCGCGAGTGACGCTGATCACGACGTGCAGATCGTCTCCGCCGCCGTGGCCACCACCCAGTACATCATCATCATGATGACCGTAGCAGCTGCGATCATCGGCATCGCCGTCGCTGTTCTTCTCAGCCGACGGATCGTGAGTGCGATCAACCGAGTGCTCGAACGCGCTCAGGAGGTCGCGAATGGTGACCTCACGGGCGCACCTCTTGCCGTCACTTCGAATGACGAGGTGGGCGACCTGACGATCGCGATCAATGAGATGAGCGAATCACTGCAGTCTCTGATCGAGTCGATTGTCTCAGCAACTGAGCAGATCGACGCCGGTGCGGTTCAAATTGCTTCGGCGAGCCAGTCCCTGGCGGAGGGCGCCTCCGAGCAGGCGTCGAGCCTGGAAGAGATCAGCTCATCGATCGAGCAGATGTCGGCGATGACGCAGCAGAACGCGGAGAACGCCCGTCAGGCCAACGGTCTCTCGGATGAGTCGAGCAAGGCGGTCGAGCTCGGCCAGAAGGAAATGACGCGGATGAGCGCGTCGATGAACGAGATCAAGAACTCCAGCGAGGAGATGGCGAAGATCATCAAGGTCATTGACGAGATCGCCTCCCAGACGAACCTGATGGCCCTGAACGCGGCGGTTGAAGCGGCGCGAGCGGGCGAAGCGGGCAAGGGCTTTGCGGTGGTCGCCGAAGAGGTGCGCAACCTCGCGCAGCGTTCAGCGGAAGCGGCGAAGAACACCTCACAGATGATCGAAGAATCCGGCACGAAATGCGAGGAGGGCGTTCAGGTGGCCGTCCGTGTGGCGGAAGTGCTCAGTGACATCGTGACGAGTACGAACAAGGTTGACACGCTGCTGGGCGAGATCGCCTCGGCGAGCGGTGAACAGTCCTCGGGCATCAGCCAGATCAATACGGGTGTGAGCGAGCTGGACAAGGTGACCCAGCAGAATGCGGGGAATGCCGAAGAGCTCGCCTCCGGCGCAGAGGAAACGTCCTCCCAGGTGACGGCCCTGCGCGAGATCGTGGGCCAGTTCAAGGTGAGCGGCCAGTCGAGCTCGGGCGGATCGCGGCCATCAAAGAGCGGCGGCGGCACGTCGGTCTCGAGCGCACCGGCGCCCGGCCCGAAGCCGAAGCCG
>SLDM01000327.1 GCA_007125255.1 Phycisphaerales bacterium | reverse complement strand
CTGTCGTGAGGGCGGCGACGCGACGGAGACAGCAGGGCTGGGCGGAGCGATACTCGGCTCGGTGAACGGACACGTTCGGTGTAAGCCACGCTCTTCACCCACACGAAACCCTGAAGCCCGGTTTTTTTGGGGGGGGGACGGCTGAGCGGAAAGAACGCCGCGGCGAGCTTCCGGGAGACCCGGAAGGAAACTCGGAAGGTGTTCCGTTACGAGCTTGCTCTCCACCGAACCGGACGCTTTGACCCCTTCCAGACTTTGATGAACCCGCGCAGTTGGTCCAGTATCGTGCGACCTGGTTGGGGGCTGAGGGACCGTTCGCATTCCCGCGGGTGAAGTGCCACCATTGCACATGCAATACCCGTCCTGCTCGCCCGTTCTCGTCCGTTGATGAGCGGCATACATCTCACGCGGATTCAGATATGGACACGGCCACGGCCACGGCCGCGGAAAGGGATAGGGTCAGGGACAGCGATTGCGATAGCAACGGCGCTGTTGCTGCTTCACCCCGCCGTTGGCACGCTTCACGCCGGAACGCTCCCCAACGGATTGGATTCCAAACGGCCGGCCGAAACCTCGGCACATGATCGATCCGGCCCACCCGGCAACGTCCCTGTACAGGTGACCGGCGGCGATCGCGTTGTCGTCCAGTCGCCGGCACTCGGCCCGGTCCTCGACGAGAGAGATGGCTTTGCGCTGGTGGTCGTCTGCCCGAATCGTCGTTGCCGGAGCCACCTTCTCGAACTCCATGACCTGTCCGGACCGCATCTGATCCGGGTCCTTGAGTTTTCCAGTGAGATCGAGCACGCCGTTCTCGGTCCGGAGGGGTCGTGGTGCATCGTCTCCCTTCGTGGGGTCTGGTCGCGCTGGGGCCGGTCGCGGGAGATCTGGTCACGTGGGGCCGCGTGTGGAGAACCACCGCAGCTTCTTCGCATTGATCTATCCTCCGGCGACCGCGAGGTGATCACTGTTCACGCCTACGGCGTGCTCGCTCTGGATGATGCATCGCGTCGTCTGGCGCTCCTTGGCTCCGTGCCTCATCGCGGACATGAGAGCGGTGACCATGGCGCAAAGCTGGGTGTCTGGGACCTCAATGAGGCGAAGTGGATTGATTCGGTCAGGACGCCTCTTTTCGGGAGACTTGCCCCACCACCGGCCTGGTCGCAGGACCGGGTGCTCGTTGAAGGCCCGGACCAGCACGTCATGGCGCAGCGGCCATTCGGCTTCCGATGGTTGACGACACTTGACCTGGCCACCGGGGAGTTCGAAACGGTCCAGGGACCTCCCAATCGCTCCTGGGCCAACGATGATGAGTGGATGTCGCCGCTGACCGCCGCGCAGGCGGAGAGATCGAAACAGTGGGAACCTCGGCTTCGCGAACGATGGAATCTCGATCCCGATCCGGGGAGTCGCCCGAGCGGGTCGCCTGACGTCACCGTCGCCATGGTGGAGTCGAGCGGGAATGAGCTGGTAATCGCGATGCAGCAGCATCGCGGACCGATCTGGACCATTCATCTCGATCGGCAGGGACGGATCCGCAACGGTGACTTCGACACGATCCTCTCCTATCGCGAAGCGCCGAATGCAACGGCCGGCCGGCTGCTCATGATTCGACGAATCTCCGGCGACCGCCGCAGCGTCTACGACTACGTTGCGCGGGAGGCGATCGCGACGTTGCCGCTCGCGCCCGGGCATGGTGGAGGCGGCCGCTACCCGATCCACCGGTTCCTGCCGCAGGGCTGGATCGAGGTTGATCGCGAACGGCTCACCTACCACGATCCGGGCGGCGGAAGCGAACCGTGGACGATCGAATTCCCGGAGCACCCCCACCCCTACCAGTACAATGCGCGGCGGGTCATGCTTCACCGGATCAGTGGATCTCCTGACGGACGATTCTTGACGACCGGACGCTTCGGCGAACCCTCGATCGAACTGGACATCCGGCGAAGCGATACGGGCGACGTGCTGTTCACGGTTTCCGGTCAAGCTGGACCTCACTCGACGGTCGCGCCAACGGCATTTGATGCTGGCGGTGACTCACTGGCCGTCGCCTACGGCACCACGATCGACTTGTATGCCGTTCCCACCGGTGAACGACTCGGACGAAAGTCGCTGGGAATGCGATCGCCCCCACAACGCATCATCCCGCTGGAGAATGGATGGTGGGTTCTCCAGGGACGGGATCAACTCGTCGTTCTTGATGAACAGCTGGAAGAGCGCATGGACCTGCCGATCAAGTCGACCTTGTCAGCGTCGCTGGCCGGCGCTCGCGCCGATCCGGTCGCCGATCCGATGATAGTGCTCGTCGGCGAACTCGGCGAGGTTCACGTCGTCGGTCTTCACGATGGACAGGTGCGAAAGCGGTGGCGTTCCTCACTCCCGGGCGTTGGTCCCGGACAACGTGAGGGGCCGCTCCAGGCCATGGTGGTATTTGATGGCAACGTGCTCATTCGAAGTACCGGAGCGGCAGGAGCGGTGGAAGTGCGCCGCGTGCCTGAACTGGACCTGGTCGCGACGATTCACAGCATGATCGCTGATGACGGCCAGCCGGGATGGGTGGTTTCGACGCCGGCAGGCGACTGGAACGCCTCCGGGAACGCCGAAGGTTTTGTACAGGTCTTCCAGGGTCTCGTTCCGGTCGGACCCGGCGATTTCATGAGGTATCGCCAGCCGCAGGAGATTTCCCGACAGTTGGGTCGAGCGATTCGCGGCGAGCGATGAATTGACTCAGAGATGACTCGGAGACGACCTGGATCACGCTCGGATCCCGCTTGCAATCCTGCGAATGAGTGAGACGCGCCTTCCCCGGGGCTTTACGTCGCGCCGACGCTGACCTCGACCGGTTGGGAGCGCGGCTGGTGGGTCGGGTTCAATGCGATTTCCAGGGGCAGGCGTTTGCCCGTCGTCGGATCGCGCGGAATGTTTTCCTCATCGATGATCCGCTGAATCGCCATGATGCCTTCGATCAGCATCTCCGGCCGGGGCGGGCAGCCGGGCACGTAGACGTCGACGGGAATGAACTGGTCGACCCCCTGCACGGTGGCGTAGGTGTCGAACACGCCGCCGGTCGAAGCGCAGGCGCCCATCGAGATCACCCACTTCGGCTCGGTCATCTGAACGTAGATCCGCTGAAGGACGGGGAGCATCTTCACCGCGACCCGGCCGGCCACGATGAGCAGGTCCGCCTGGCGCGGGCTGAACCGCATCACCTCGGCGCCGAAGCGGGAAAGGTCGTACCGGCTGGAGGCCGTGGCCATCAACTCGATGCCGCAGCAGGCGGTCGCGAACGGCATCGGCCAGACCGCGGAGCGGCGGGCCCAGTTCACCACGCGGTTGAGCTGGGTCGTCAGGTATCCATCAACGGGCAGGGAGGCTTCAAGGCCCATAAATCATCACCTTTGGTTCAGGAGTGCCGCGGAGGGGCTGGAGGATCTCGACGGGGGGTCTCGACGGGGAATCCTATTCCATCCCGGCCCGGCCGACCAGTCCGTCCCATGATTCAAGCAGCGCGCCCGCCCCGATGGTCCCACCGGATCCGGTCTCCCGCGCCGCTCTGCCGGTCTTCCTACAACCCGCGGCTTCAGCGGGCGAGTCGATCCAGGGCCTTCTCGTCCCGGGCGACGGTGAAGAGTCGATCGACCCGCATCATGCGGAAGAGTTCGCGCAGTTGGCTGTCCCCGCCGAAATACACGATGGACTTCGCCCCGGCCGCCTTGGCCGCATGGCGAAGGTCGACGCAGACCCCCAGCCCCAGACTGCTGACAGAACGAATATTTCGGAGATCGAGCACGAAGGTCCGCATGCGCGATCCGTACTGCTTGAATGCATCGTGCACGTTGCGGGCGATGATGAAGGCTTCGCGTTCACCGATACCCGGTCCGGTCGGCGTCACCCGGAGCACCGCATGTTTCCAGTTCATGCTGACGATCTGCGGCCGCCCGCGCATCGCGGAGAGCTGTGTACGGTGGTCCTCCCGATCGGGACCCGGCATCGCGCTCTCCGGATCCAGGCGGAGATCGGTCTCGGCATCAAGGTAATCGCTGCTCATGGACCCCGCGTATCGGCAGTTGCCCGGGACCGCTTCCCCGTTCGCGCCGCCCCCACCCCCTTTTGCTGGATATTGCCCCATCCCAGGACGCAGCGCCGACCTCATTCCTCCCGCCGGTACAAGGTGAACCGGCCGGCGCGGCTGATCCCACTTCTTCCTGAAGTGCTCCGTTTCCCGATTCGTCGCGATCGCTCGGCTCGGGCCGCGGCAAGAGGGGCGTGAGGCACGGCGCCGACGCCGTTTATCGGCCGAAGCGCGGCACTGCGGCGCGCTCCCACTCCCCCAGTTCACGCAGGCGGAACGCCCGGGACGGCAGTCGCGGCCTCCGCGGCCCTTCATCTCGACCAGGGGGCGACTCTGACCGATCGCTTCCGTGATGATCGTGCCGGAGCCGCGCCGTCACCGAACCCGTTGGCCTGCTGCATGGAGTGCGGCGGCGATCCTGTCCCTTGCGGCGGGGGCCGCGGCCACGGCCGGCGTGAGCTGCTGTGGCGGCCAGCCCCAGGCGGACAAGGATCACCTGCAGCGCATGATGGTCCGGAACGGCGCGGCCGAACTGCGGCGGCAGGCCGGCCATGCCCGGGCGGAGGACGATTACCAGACGGCGGTCGAACGCCTGCGCCGCTACCTGGATCTGCACCCCGATGATCACGAGGCGCAGGAGGAGCTTCTCGAAGTCGCCTCTCTCCGCGCGCTGCCGACCGAGTCCAGACCCCTGCTCGAAGCGCAGGCCACACTGCCGGGCCAGTTCCGAACACACGAAACCCGCCGGTTCATCGTGCTTTCGGACGCCGATCCGCAGTGGACGCGCAATCAGGCCGAACGTCTGGAGCGGGCCTACCACCAGTTTCAGCGCTTCGCTCGTCGACACGGCCTTTCCCCCCTGCCGCTGGAACACAAGCTGGTCTGCATCCTCTTTGAACGGTACGAGGACTACCAGTCCTTCGCGGCCGAACACGATGCGGTCGCGGACCCATGGATCGCCGGCTACTACGCGCCGCAGCATGATCGCATCGTCTTCTACAACATCGAATCCAATCCGCAACTGCTGCGGGCCCGGAGCAAACTGACCGATCTTGAAGAGGAACTGCAGTCACTGAATCACAAGGCGGCGGAAGCCGAACGCAACGGCGATCCTCACCGCGCCGACGCGCTGCGGAACCATGCCGCCCAGTACGAAGCGCACATGAAGAATGAACGCCTGCGCGTCGAGGCGTTCGCCCGCCGGGTCATGGTGGCCACCACCGTTCACGAGGCGGTTCATCAACTGGCGTTCCATACGCGGATTCAATCGCCGTACGTGCATTATCCCCTCTGGATCTCCGAAGGTCTGGCCACGGCGTTCGAAACCGATACTCCGGGCCACGCGTTCGGACCGGATCATGAGTACGAACCGCGCCGGGAGACCTTCGAGAAGATGCTCGCGAAGGATCAGATCATTCCCGTCGCAACCCTCGCCCGGCTGTCCGATCTGAACGGCGCTCCGGAATGGCAGGTGCGCGCGGTCTACCACCAGAGCTACGCGCTCTTCACGTGGATTGACCGCTTCCGCGCGGAGGAGCTGCGCCACTACCTGCACGGTCTGCGACGCGAGCCGGCGGGCCGACAGGATCCGCAGCGCCTCCTGGAGATCTTCACCAATGCCTTCGGCGATCCGGAGCAGTTGGAGAGAGCATGGCTTCGGCACGAAAGGCGGGGATTGGAATAGGAAGGCACGGAGGCACGGGGGCACGGAGGCACAGAGGGGAAGTGACGAAGTGACGGAGTGACGAAGGGGTTGACGACGGCGACGAGCGTACTGATTCCGTCATTACCGGGTGCCACGGCCAGCGAGCGCAGCGAGTCGGCCGTGCGGGATGGAAGGACTATCGCCGGACTGAAGTACGACGCATTTCACCACCCAAGCCACCTCCGGGTGCCTCGGCAAATGGGCGCGCCGAGAGCGTTCGCGCGCCGCGATCGCCATCGCGCCGCCTCTCGATGCCTTGATGCCTCCCCTTCGTGCGTTTTAGACAATCACCGGATCGAACTCACCCGGAAACGCGGATCCGTGGCAGGCCGAACTCCGGGACTATTGTGGGAGTCGGCGTGGGAGTCGGCGTGGAAGTGGACGGTGGAGTGGGCGTGGGCTTTCGAGCCGGTGCCGGCGCCGGCGGTTCAGCGCGGGAGACCACTACCGTCTCGCGTTCCTTCCCGGACCCGGGCTCCCGCGCATCATCGCCCGCCTCTTCGGCGTCCACGACAACCTCGGGAAGTCCGGCTTGCTCGGATAGCTCGGATAGCGCGGCGGAAACTTGCCCCGTCCCGGCCGGCGCCATCCTGCTTGCTTTAAGGGCCGCTTCGGGTGACTCCGGTGGCCCGCCGGCGAGCGTGCGCAGGCCGTCGGCGAGACGGGTCAGTTCGCGGGAGAACTCCGCCCGCGCGGACTCGACGATGCGCCGCACCGGCAGGGGCATCCCGCCGGCACTCTCGTTCGCATCGGTCTTCAGAATTTCGCGCCACGGCTCCAGTCGTTCCAGCAGCTGTTCGAGCGCTTCGCACGTCTGAATATCCAGCTCCGCCTCACCGCGCCGTTCGTCGAGATACGCCAGGTCAGCCCGGATTTCCTTCCGCAGCGCTTCGAACGATTCACGGGATCGGTCGAGTTCATCGGCGCTGTCGCCGATCTGTTCGGTCATCTCGCGGCCG
>SLDM01000347.1 GCA_007125255.1 Phycisphaerales bacterium | reverse complement strand
TCGGGTTCACCAAGCTCAAGACCCACGACGAAGAGCTCTGGCAGGCGCTGCGGCGGGAAGCGCAGAAGATCAGCCGCAAGAACCGGCCGAGCGCGCCGATCATTGCCTCGGATCTCAGTACCGGCGCGGTCCAGGCCGCGCGGAAGAACGCGATGACCGCGGGCGTGGAACACCGGATCGAGTTTCGCATCTGCGACTTCGCCGAGACCCCCGTGCCCGATCAGCCCGGCCTGATCGTGATGAACCCCGAATACGGCAAGCGGATGGGCGAAACGGATGCCTTGGCGGAAACCTACCGCCGTATCGGCGACTTCTTCAAACAGCGCTGCCCCGGCTGGACGGGCTATCTCTTCACCGGCAACCTCGAACTGGCGAAACAGATCGGCCTGCGGGCTTCGCGCCGCATGCCGTTCTGGAATGCGGAGATCGAGTGTCGTCTCCTGAAGTACGAGCTTTACCGGGGTTCCCAGCGAACCACGAGCGAACGGCCAACGTCCTGATGGTTCTCTTGCAGGAGAGCCGCAGTGGGGGGCGGGGGTCCGCCGGGGGGCCCGCGATCGGTCGAAAATCATCGGGCGAGCCGGTACGCTGCGGAGCCGATCGGGCCGATAGGCAGATGAGGGACGGGAGCAGACCCGGAAAGGATGAAGACGTGAGCGATTCGATGACATGGTCCGGCCGACGGGTCGCGGTGACCGGCGGGGCGGGGTTCCTCGGCCGGGTCGTCTGCGAAAAACTGCGCGAGCGAGGCGCGGCGGAGATCCTCGTGCCGCGCCGGGCCGAGTACGACCTGACCACCGAAGAGGCGGCCCGCCGGATGTACGAGAAGATGAAGCCGGATGTTGTCCTCCACTTAGCAGCAGAAGTCGGCGGGATCGGCGCAAATCGCGAAAATCCCGGGCGGTTCTTCTACGCCAACATGGCGATGGCGCTTCATCTCATCGAGCACGCCCGGAAGGCCGGTCTGGAGAAGTTCGTCCAGGTCGGCACGATCTGCGCGTACCCGAACCACACACCGGTGCCGTTCCGGGAGGAGGATCTCTGGAACGGTTATCCGGAAGTCACCAACGCCCCCTACGGCGTGGCGAAGAAGGCCGCGATGGTCATGCTCGACGGGTATCGTCAGCAGTACGGCCTGAAGAGCGCGTACGTGCTGCCGGTGAACCTTTACGGTCCGCACGACAACTTCGACCTCGAGTCCAGCCACGTGATCCCCGCGCTGATCCGTAAATGCATCGAGGCGCAGGCGGGAGGGAGTGACCACATCGAGTGCTGGGGGACCGGCAGCGCGAGCCGCGAGTTTCTCTATGTCGAGGATGCGGCCGAAGGCATCCTTCGCGCCGCCGAGGTCATGGATGAACCGCTGCCGATCAACCTCGGCACGTGCATGGAGATCACGATCAGGGACCTGGTGGAGTTGATCGTCAAACTCACCGGGTTTGAGGGTGAGATCCGCTGGGATTCAAGCAAGCCCGACGGCCAGCCGCGCCGATGTCTCGACACCAGCCGCGCCGAACGCCTGCTCGGGTGGAAAGCGCAGGTCGGGTTCGAGGACGGCCTGAAACGAACGATCGAGTGGTACCGGACCGTGGCAGCAACTCACCAGGGCGTCAAGGCAGGTCGATGAGTGCCGCACCCTGGCCCATGGTCTCCCGTGAAGTTCGCCTGTCAGACATCGCTGTTTCTGAAGATCGACATGGATCGGTCGATTCATCACGCACCTTCTTTCTTCTTTCTCCTGCTCCACCGAGCCCTCGTGCCTGAGACTTCATGCGCGTCCTGCTGATCAACCAGGTCTTCTATCCCGACGTCGCGGCGACCGCGCAGCATGCGCATGATCTCGCGCGCCATCTGGTCGCCCACGGCCATGAGGTTCACGCGATCGCCTCCCGGTCGATCTACGGCGAGAAAGGCGCGGCGCTGCCGAAGTACGAACTCGTCGACGGGATCCACATTCACCGCGTCGGGAAGAGTCTCTTCGGCAAGAGCACGATCCTCGCCCGCCTGCTTGATTTCGGCTTGTTCTACATGGCCGCGATGATCAAGGCGTTTCTGATCCGGCGGCCGGACGTGGCGGTCTGCTTCACCACGCCGCCCTTCATCGCCCTGGTCGGCTGGCTGCTCCGGCTCTTCAGGGGCACGAAGTTCGTCTACTGGGTGATGGACCTCTACCCCGACGCGGCGGTGGCGTGCGGTGTCATGAAGCCGCGCGGTCTGTCGACGCGGTTCTTCGAAGCTCTCAATCGGTTCTGTCTGCGCCGAGCGGACCGGACGGTCGTACTGGGCCGGTGCATGCTGGAGCGCGTCCGGGAGAAGGGAATCGACGGCGACCACCTGCAGCACATCGGGGTCTGGTCGGACCAGGGAGAAATCAGACCCGTCCCGCGCGAGACCAACCCCTACCGTGAAGAGTGGGGCCTCGGCAATCGATTCGTGATCATGTATTCCGGCAACTTCGGCCTCGCCCACGATGTGGAGACCATGTGCGAAGCGGCGCTGCAGCTGCGCGACGACGATGCGGTGCGGTTCATCTTCGTGGGCGGCGGCAAGAAGAAGGAATTCGTCGACGAATTCGTCCGGCACCATCGACTCGAGAACTGTGTTCTCGCGCCGTACCAGCCGCGGGAGAAGCTGGAGTATTCACTGAGCTGCGCAGATGTACACCTCGCGACGTTGAGTGAAGGTAGTGAAGGCGTCATGGTCCCGTGCAAGCTCTTCGGCATCATGGCGGCGGGACGGCCGACCATCTTCATCGGTCACCCGGTGAGCGAACTGGCGCGGGTGTTGACCGAACACGATTGCGGCGTGGTGATCCGGCCCGGCGAATCCGGGGAGCTGGTCGAACTGATCCGGCGCATGGTCGAGGATCGGGAGTGGATCGAATCCATGGGTCACCGCGCCAGGGCAACCCTCAGCGACGCGTATTCCCGGCATGACGCGTGTGAGCAGTGGCGCGAACTGCTCGAGTCCGTCACCGGTCTTCGCTCGTCGGCCGTCGACGCTTCCGGGCGGCCGGGGGCGGCGGCCCATGGCGGACAGGGATCGCCGCGATGATGAGTCGACACCGACCGAAAAACCCGTCGCACGCGGGCTCTCTCAGCCGGAAAAACCGGCTGGGACGCGCGGTCTGGTCGGTGGTCTGGACGGTCCTCTTCCGGCCCTCCCCGCGGATTGCGCACCGCTGGCGCAACCTGCTGCTGCGGCTGTTTGGAGCGCAGCTTCATCCGACCGCCCGCGTCTATCCCCGCGCGAGAATCTGGGCGCCGTGGAACCTGGTCATGGAGGAAGCGGCGTGCGTGGCCGACGATGTGGATGTGTACTGTGTGGCCACGATCCGGATCGGCGCCTACGCGACGGTGAGTCAGTATTCGTATCTCTGCGGCGCGACCCATGACTGTGACGATGTCGCCCATCCCCTGGTGCCCGGACCCATCACGATCGGACGACGCACATGGGTTGCCGCCGACGTATTCGTTGCCCCCGGGATCACGATCGGCGACGGAACGGTCGTCGGAGCGCGGTCCGGCGTCTTCTCGAACCTGCCCGCCTGGTCGGTGGCGTCGGGGACGCCCGCCCGGGTCAGGCGCAAGCGGGGGATCGGTCCCCGGGATTTCGGTGAAGCGGATGAGCGGAAAGACCCCGAATCGTGAGGCGTCCGGGATTGCAGTTATGATCGGAATCGATCACGATCCGAGGTTGCCGAACCGGTTTGAGTACACAGGAGACTTCTGTTCGCATGGCCACCATTGATGTCATGATCATCACGTACAACGAGTCGCTCAACCTGCCGCACTGCCTGAAGGCCCTGCGCGGTTGGACGAACCAGGTGTTCGTGATCGACAGCGGCTCGACCGACGGAACGCCGGAGATCGCGCGATCGTTCGGCGCGGAGGTGGTCCATCACGACTGGCCGGGATACGCGGAACAGAAAAACTGGGGGCTCGACCATCTGCCCTTCGAAGCGGACTGGATTCTGATTGTCGATGCCGACGAGGTCATCACCGATGAGGTTCGCAAGCGCCTGATTGAGATTGTCAAGCAACCTCCCGGGGAAGTGCCCGAGAACGGCTTCTTCATCAACCGGTTGACCTATTTCATGGGGCGTCCGATCCGCCACTGCGGGTACTACCCAAGCTGGAATCTGCGATTCTTCAAGCGCGGTCGCGGGCGGTATGAGGAACGCGCGGTCCACGAGCACATCATCATTGATGATCCGGTCGGGTACGTGAAGGAACCGATGATTCACGATGATCGTCGCGGCCTGGAACACTACGTTGCCAAGCACAACCGGTATTCCACGCTGGAAGCGCGCACGATCTATCTTGAAATGACGAACTCTGATCCTTCGGCCCAGTCGGCGAACGTGACCCGTGATATTCGCCGCCGCCGCTGGCTCAAGCGCCATGTCATGCCATACGCGCCCTTTCCGGGTGCGTGGCGATTTCTTTTCATGTACGTCCTGCGGCTGGGTGTTCTCGACGGGCGCGTCGGGCTGGAGTTCTGCAAGTTCATCAGCATGTACGATTCGCTCGTCTCGCTCAAGCTGAGAGAGTTGCGGCGACTCGGCCGGGAGCGGAAGCGGCAGGAGCAGGAGCAGCAGGGAACGAACCTCTCCGGGGACGCCCCCGCCCGCGGCCTGGCCTCCGCGGAGGGCACCGATCCCGTCGCGCCGGATTCACTGCAGAGCCAGGATCCGGCGCCGAAGCCCGGCCCGCCGACACAGATGCAGCCGGAAGTCAGCCCCTGGACGTTCAAGGAGAAGCTCGGCCGCGCGATCTGGATGCTCATCGGCAAGCCGGTCTTCCGCATGAGTTTCCACAACTGGTACGCCTTCCGCGCCTCGTGGCTGCGGCTCTTCGGGGCGACGGTCGGCAGTGGGGCCGCCATTCGCCCGACGGTCAACATCGAAGTGCCGTGGATGATCCACATCGAGGACGATGTCACGGTGGGCGATTACGCCATTCTGTACAGTCTCGGTCCGATCCGGATCGGCAAGCGGTCCATCATCAGCCAGTATGCCCACCTCTGCGCCGGCACACATGATTATGCGGATCACACCTTCCGACTGATCCGCACGCCGATCACCGTCGGCAATGATGTCTGGATCGGGACGGATGCGTTCGTCGGTCCCGGGGTGACGGTCGGAACGCTTTCCGTGCTCGGCGCGCGGTCGAGCAGCTACAAGGATCTGCCGGAGCGCAGCGTGTGCGTTGGGAACCCGGCCAAACCGATCAAGGAGCGGGTGCTGCGGTAATGGCGGAAGACCGGACACAATCCAAGTCGGCACCGCTCCGGGAAGATCAGACGGAGGTGCCGCCGCCGAATCGGCGCGTCTTCCTGCCGCAGTCGTTCGGCGAGCGACTGCTCTGCGCGGTGTGGTTTTTCGCCTGGGCGATGCTCTTTCGCCCCACTCCGGTTTCGTGGGGTGGCTGGCGCCGATTTCTCCTGCGCCGTTTCGGCGCCTCGGTCGGAAGCGGAAGCCTTCTGCATCCGTCGATTCGGATCGATTTTCCCTGGAATCTTGCGATTGGTGACAACGTGCTCATCGAGCACCAGGTCATCCTGAACTGTATGGGCGAGATCGTTCTGCAGGATGGGTGCCGCATCAGCCAGTATGCCCACCTCTGCGCCGGCACGCACGTGTACGAGGATCGCCGGATGCCCATTGTCCGGGCGCCGATTGCCATCGGGCGCGGTGTATGGATTGCGGCGGATGCTTTCGTCGGGCCGGGTGTTTCGATCGGCGATGGCTCGCTGCTGGCGGCGCGGTCGAGTGCTTTCGGCAATCTGCCGGAGGGTCAGGTCTGTATCGGTGAGCCGGCGCGACCCTACAAGCGGCGCTTTGCCCGCGAGGTCGAGCACACCGGCCCGCCCCAGCGGCCGGTCTGATCGGTCGGGGGTTCCGGTTGCCGGGATCAGCCACGGGACTGGCCACCGGTCTTGCAACTGGTCTTGCTCTGGGGTCCGCAGTCAGGTTACTGTTTCTCCCATGCCCACTCTCAAGCTCTACAACACCCTCACCAAACGCGAAGAGGAATTCACGCCGCTCGACCCGGCCGGGAAGCGCGTCACGTTCTACTCCTGCGGACCGACCGTCTACGACTACGCGCACATCGGAAACTTCCGTTCCTTTCTGAATGCCGATGTTCTTCGGCGCGCGCTGGAGTTGATTGGCTGCGACGTCGAGCACGTCATGAACATCACCGACGTCGGGCACATGACCGACGACGAGGTCGCCGACGGCTCCGGAGAGGACAAGATGGAGGTCGCGGCGAAGCGCCTCGCCGAGGCGAAGAAGTCCGGCAAGCTCCCGCCGGAAGCCACGAACGTCGACCCGCGCGATCCCTACGCCATCGCGGATTACTACGCCGATGCCTTCCTCGAAGATGCCCGCACGCTCGGGTTGAAGGTCGCGCAGGAGGTGCAGGAGCGCCCCGAGATCATGCCGCGCCCGACGCGCATGATTCCCGAGATGATCGAGATGATCGAGACGCTGATCGCGAAGGATCACGCCTACGTCGGGTCTGACGGTGTGGTCTATTTCGATGTGCAGTCCTTCGAGGAGTACGGCCGACTCTCCGGAAACACGCCCGATCAGATCCGTTCGGGCGAAGGCGGCCGGGTCGACGCCGCGACGCAGGCGATCAAACGCCACCCCGCGGACTTCATGCTCTGGAAGGCCGACCCCAAACACGTCATGAAATGGCCCAGCCCGTGGGGTGAGGGGTATCCC
>SLDM01000434.1 GCA_007125255.1 Phycisphaerales bacterium | reverse complement strand
TTCGGAACGACATTGCGGGTGTAGCTCAGTGGTAGAGCGTCACGTTGCCAACGTGAATGTCGAGGGTTCGAATCCCTTCACCCGCTTTCGCAGCCGGCCGGTTGATCGGCCGCACCGACCGGGGCGCCGCCGCTCTGGCTGTGACCGTGTACTCAATGCCGGAAGAAACGAAGAAACCGCCGAGATGACTCGGCGGTGTTCTGGGCTCCGCGTCCGCATTCATATGGATTGACGAGAGTGAGCAGGATCGTAAGCGGCCGGCTCCGGCAGGGGCACTCAGCGCGGGCATGATCCCCAGGCGGAGAGCAGTGTCAGCAGACCAGAAACGTTGACCACGCCATCGCCGTTGAGAGAGTAAAGCTCCTCGGCTCCCCCCGAAAGTCCGAACAGGAACAGACCGGTTGAGGCATACATATCCCGGCGGTGCCGATGACCGCCGGATGATGAGCACATCACCCGTGGGCATCGATATCTCGCATTCATGTGGCGGCAAGCTCTCGGCGATCTCAGGGCGTACACAGCACCGCCGCGCCGCAGCCGTTGTCGTTGAGTCCACCGCCCGCGCACAAGCTGTCCCACTGGTTCTCGCAGCAGAACGGATCGCAGGCGCAGACCGCCTCGCAGCAGTCCGCATCATCACAGTACGGCGTTCCGTTGTCTTGGAAACATGAGCCCGCATCCGGCCCGCCGCATTCCTCGGCCGGGAGTTCTTCTTCACACGTGCCCCAGTTGTTCAAGAGCTCCAACAGGTCGTAGACGTTCACCACGCCGTCGTTGTTGAGGTCGCCGGCGCAGGTCGGTGGGGGTTCAGGGCAGGTCGCCTGACCGGGGTCCGCGAGTTCACCCTGAAAAACGCCGCCGATGGCCAGGCATTCCGACTCTGAAATCGGGACACTCAGCGCGATGCCGTTGATGCAGCACGCGCCGCCGGGAACCACGCATCGATCCCAGCGGGCGATGTTGTTGACCGTCCGTCCGCCCGCCGTGGTGAACTGGCCGCCTGCGATCAACTCTCCGTTCCAGATGGTCAAGGATTCGACAAGGCTGTCGAACCCCGTCTGTCCACCGGAGGTGAAAGGCTGCCACGCCGAGCCGTCCCAGCGAGCGATGAAGTTGACCGTCTGACCACCGGCCGCGGTGAAGAAGCCGCCTGCGACCAGATCACGGTTCCACTCCAAGAGGACAAACACCGGCGCAAAAATCGACGAGAGACCGGTCACTCCGGTCTGTCCGCCGGAAGTGAAGGGATGCCACTGCGCGCCGTTCCAGCGTGTGATGCGGTTGACCGTCTGTCCGCCCGCCGTGATGAAGACGCCGCCCGCGATCAGATCGCCGCTCCAGACCGTCACGGCTTCCACGGAATCATTCACTCCGATCTGTTCGCCGGATTCGAATGCGTGCCACTGAGAGCCGTTCCAGCGTGCGATGTTGTTGACCATCTGTCCGCCCGCGGTGGCGAAGTCGCCGGCGGCAATCAGATCACCATTCCACACTGCCATGGAGTTCACGAGACCGTCTACGCTGACCCCGGTCTGTCCACCCGATTCAAAGGGATGCCATCGAGTGCCGTCCCAGCGTGCGATGCGGTTGACGGTCTGTCCGCCTGCTTGAGTGAACTCGCCTCCGGCGATCAGATCGCCGTTCCATTCCGCCAGGGAAAACACCGTGCCGCTCGTCCCGATCTGTCCGCCGGAGGTAAAGGGTTGCCACGCCGAGCCGTCCCAGCGAGCGATGCGATTGACCGTCTGTCCACCCGCCGTGGTGAAAAACCCGCCTGCGATCAAGTCGCCGTTCCAGACGGTCAGCGCACTGACGGTACCATTCACCCCGGTCTGTCCGCCGGAGGTGAAGGGTTGCCACGCCGAGCCGTCCCAGCGAGCGATGCGATTGACCGTCTGTCCACCCGCCGTGG
The DNA here is from genome assembly GCA_007125255.1 of Phycisphaerales bacterium. Classification (GTDB taxonomy): domain Bacteria; phylum Planctomycetota; class Phycisphaerae; order Phycisphaerales; family SM1A02; genus SKZB01. Next base: position 4,880 of record SLDM01000434.1, on the reverse strand, counting down.
TGAAAGAACCGCCTGCAATCAAATCGCCGCTCCAGACGGTCAGCGCACTGACGGTACCGTTCACGCCGGTCTGTCCGCCTGAGATGAAGGAAAACCAGGCCAGTTCGCATTTGGCGTGACTGCCGGCCTGACGACCCGGCGATTGCTCTCCTGCATCTGCCTGATCGACGAGCGCAGCACGATGTCTTTCTTCAATCGCTGTCCCTGCCGATGTCGTGCCGATCGTGGTCAGCAAGGTGATGCAGAGGAGGCACGCCAAGGGGAACTTATCGATAGTCAGGCGCGTGTTCATGGCCGTTCTGTTCCGTTTCCTTCCCGGTAGCACGCCCAGCCGGCGTGCTGGAGAGATGAATTGCCTCACTTCCAAGGCATCGCGACACATGGGTTCGACCCTACACCCTCTCCGGCCCTCTGCAAGAAGTAAATTGAGCTTGCCCCCTGCTTGATCCACCGGCCCGGTCTCACAGGGCAGCAATAGAAGCGCGATGGTCTGGTCAAACCGGCGCGGGAAGCGCTCAACCCGGCCTTGGAAACGACCGATCCAGGCTGTGGTTTGCACAACCCACCGCGCGGTTCGATCGGCCTGCGCAGCCGAAACGATGCCGCGATGATGCTGCGCGTGCAGTCGCGCCGCATCATCCATTCGTGATTCAGCAACGGACATGACTCAGCCCGGTTCTCCAAAAGGAAGAGCAGGTCGAGGACAATGACGACGCTGTCAGCGTTTACAACGGCTGCGATCCCGGTCGGAAAGCTCTCGGATCAGTCAAGCGTCGTCAGCAGCTCGCGGTGATAGGGCCGGGCATCCTGCCAGCGGCCCGCGCGGATCAGGGCCGGCCAGTCCGGGTTGGAGATCAGGGCCCGGCCGACGGCGAGCATGTCCGCCTCGCCGGATTCGATCAGGCCGATCGCCTTCGCCGGATCGGCGATCTCCGCACCTTCTCCCTCGTTCATGCTCGAACCCAGTCCGACCCGGCCGACGGCGATCGCCGGCAGGCCGGAGTGCTCCCGCGCCCAGCCGGCGAGCGTGCGCGGAGAGCCGTCGAAGGCGGGATCGACGGCATTGCCCGTCGAAGCGTGCAGCATGGAGACGCCCGCATCGCGCAGGGCAGTGACGAAGGTGCCGAGCGTTTCCGGATCGGGATACGCCAGGGCGGACTGATCATCGACGCGCCATTGGCTGAACCGGTAAAGCACGGGCAGCGCCGGCCCGACCGCTTCGCGCACCGCCCGCACCACCTCGAGCGGCATGCGCATGCGATTCTCAAACGGCCCGCCGTACTCATCATCGCGCCGGTTGGCTTCGGGGGAGATGAACGAGTCGAGCAGATACCCGTGGGCGCCGTGCACTTCGACGGCGTCGAAGCCGGCCGACGTCGCGCACGAAGCGGCGTGGGCGAAGCCCGCGACGACCCGGCGGATGTCTTCGCGGGTCATGGGCTTCGGCGTCGCGCGATCCGTGCCGTCCCGCGCCTTGGCGGGAATCGCCGAAGGACCGATCGGTCGCATGGCGAGCCGGCCGGTGTGCCAGAGCTGGCAGCAGATGACCGCATCCTCCGCGTGCACGGCGTCGACGACGCGCTGCCAGCCCTCGATCTGCGCTTCGTTGAAGATGCCGGGCACGCGCTCCGAGTCCGGTGCGTGCTCATCGTCGATGTGCGTCCCCTCGGTGATGATCAGCCCCACGCCGCCGGCGGCGCGGCGGGCGTAGTACCGCGCCATCGCCTCCGTCGGGACGCGGTTCTCCGGAGCCAGCCGCCGCGTCATCGGCGCCATGGCGATCCGGTTCGGGATCGTCAACCCCCCGAGAGGGAGGGGATCAAAGAGCTTCGCGGGTGATTCGAGAGTCGTCATGGGTCCATGCTAGGGTGCGTCGCGCAGCCGGTCACGTCATCCGGCCCCTCCGGGGAACTCAGAAATGGGTGGACGCGCCGCGGTCGATGGATCACTCCCGCCGGAGTACAGTTCCTGAAGATCGATTGCCCGGTCTATCGAAGGAGAGCGAACGTGCAGCAGCGCGATCAGAGAAGTTGGTGGCGAACGGGCATCTGGTGGGTGCTCCTCTTCGGCGTCGTCGGGACGGCGTGCGGCGAGGTGCGCTTTCCCGGTCCGGTGCCGCCGCGGAATCCCCAGCCCGAGCACCCCTCGTCACCCGATCGGGGCCAGGCGCCGAAACGCGATGCAGATCAGGCCGCTGCGCCCGGGTCAGTGCAGGTGGAACTCGTTGAGCGATCCGATGGCCCCCGCCTGCGGCTGCGCGTCGATGGCCGGGAGATCGTTCGACCGGAAGGGCCGGCCCTGTACAGCTCTTCCTCCTGCCGCGTGACGGTGGAGAAGGAGTCGTGGGAGGAGGGGGCGCTGCTGCACTTTACGATTGCCAATTTAACGGAATCGTCCCAGGAACTGCCGGAGCTGCTGATCGGCGGGATACAGATGGACCGGCAGAGGGTTGCACTGCTTGAGAACTGGAAACACGTTCACTTCAAGGCACCGCTGGAGAGCCGCGATCACCATCAACTGCACGCGCTGCGAAGTTATCCGGCGCAGATCTACTCACCGGTACTGGGAATGCGCGATGAATCGGTCTTCCTCGGAAGCTCGGTGATCTACGATGTCTTCAGCGTTCGCAGGGAAGTCAACCTGGATTACCGTTGGGACCGGAGAAACAACTCCTGGACGAAGCATGTCCGGTTCTGGGATGACCTGCCCGATCGATCCGGCGACCGGCCGAGCCCGCCGCCGATCGCCCGTCTTGATCCGAATGAAGAGATCCGGGTGACGCTGGCCGTCGGCGCGGCGGCGCCGGACCAATGGGTCCACGCCTTTCGCCCGTACCGGGATGAGTTCCGCGACCGGTTCGGAGAGGTGCGCTACCAGCGTTCGGCGGAGCCGATCTACGCGATCTCGCTGGGAACGATGGCCCTCATCTCGGAAGACAATCCGCGCGGATATAACCGCTGGGGAGCCGGCGGCCTTGGTCGCATGGATGCCGAGGGCTGGCGCGGTCTGCGGCAGCGCGCGAACCGGGAGATCCTTCCCGCGGGATACCGCCGCGTGCTCTTCTGGCAGGTCTCCGGTTCCTACCGCAAGCACCGGGCCCAGAACATGGTCTGGGAGATCACCAGCGCGTGGCCGGAGGCGATGGAGAACACGGCCGACGATCTGGTGGCCGCGATCGAAGGCGGGTTGACCGTCGGGTTGTGGTGGGGGAGGGCCTCGCAGATCTCCGGCGGATTTGACTCGGGAGAACGAACCGCATGGGATCCGGATCGGGAGGAGCACAACCAGGCGGTGTTCCGTGAACTGGACCGGGCCTACGAACTGGGGGTACGCCTGATCGGACTGGATGCGACCAGCAGCGCCATCGGCGGACGGAGCGACGCCCGGCCGCGCTCCGATGTCCTCTTTAAACGCATCATGCCGATGCTCTACGAACGGTACCCGGAGATGCAGTGGATCATCGAGCCCGCCCCGTGTGATTATCTGCATCTCTGGGGCGCATCGTTCCTGTGGTCGCGTGATGTCGGTGAATCAAATGCCTTCGCCGAGTACCTGATTCCCGGACACGAGACCAACCCCGTGTTCAAACGCGATCGTCCGCATCCCGATCTTGATCGACAGGACGCGCACATGGTTCGAGAACGGGTGGAGAACATGATTCGCGCCGGGATGACCCCGATGGTGTACAACGCGGACCGATACGGGCTTGCCATCGATCGCGATCTGATTGCGGAACCGGAATGACCCGCGCCCCGGACGAACGGCCGCGTTTCGCCCCGCTCGGTTCCGTGTGGAAGGGGCTGGTCATCGGTTTCGGTCTGCTCGGCGCGTTCGCGCTCTTCGCGCCGCACTTCTGGACCGCGGACCTCCTGGCCAACCTCGCGCTGCAGTGGCTGATCGTCGCGTCCCTGATCGCGGTGGTGGTGATCCGGTTCCGCCGGTGGGCCCTGCTGGCGGTCATCCTTGCCGGAAGTCTGCCGATGATCTGGATGATGGTGGAATCGCCCCGGGCGGCCTTCGGCGAAACCGCGCCGCCCGAAGGGGAGTCGATCCGGATCCTCGTCTTCAACGCCACGACGCGCAACCGGTCGCCGGAGAGAGTCCTGCAACTGATTCGCGAATCCCGGGCCGATGTCGCGATCATCCTCGAAGCGCCGCTGGTCACCATCGGGCAGATTCGTGATGCCGATGCCCTCGGGGACGAGTTCGCCCACCACCACCTGCCCGACCGCGCCGGGGCGGGGTTTCCGGTGGTGCTCAGCCGCTGGCCTTTCGAGCAGATCCGTCGACCGGATGAAGAGGGGCGGCCGCTCTTCGGCCCGCGCGGCGTCACCGTCGATCGGCCGGAAGGCGCGTTTCACCTCATCGTGGCCCATCCCCGCTCACCGCGAACCGCCCGCCGCTGGCGGGAGGGAAACGATTCGATCGAACGGATCATCGCCCGTGTCAACGGCCCGCTGAAAGCCATGGGTCTGCCCATCGTCGTCGCCGGCGATTTCAACAGCACGCCGAGCGGATGGCGGAGTCGTCACCTGAGCCGCGCGACCGAACTTCGCCGGGCGAAACCGCGCCGGACGAGGGGCACCACCTGGCCTTCGCAACTCTTCTGGCCGTTCCAGATTGCCATCGACGATGTTTTCGTGAGCCGGGAGTTCCGGATCGTTGGTTGGCGCAGACTCGCCGCGGCCGGATCGGATCACCACGCCGTCGAGGTGGAGGTGAAATTGGTGAAGTAACGAAGTGACGAAGAAAGGCACGGAGGCACGAAGAGAAAGCGACGAAGCGACGGAGGGGCGAAGCGACGAAGGGCCTGTGCGCCGAATCCCAGGGTGCCACGGCCAGCGACCGTAGGGAGTCGGCCGTGTGAGATGGAAGAACGA
>SLDM01000052.1 GCA_007125255.1 Phycisphaerales bacterium | reverse complement strand
GATTGAGTTTCCACCACTCCAACCTTGCTTCGTTCGTCTCGAAATGCCGGGCCGTCCAGCGATCAAACGCCAATCCAAGATTGATCTCCGCGCTTCGCCACGCAGTTCGCTCCCTGAATTGAGACCTTCTTTCCTCCCGGAGATCAGACCTTCGCCCCGCGAGTCGATCGGCCCGAGCCGCAGCCGCCTCGGCTTTTGTCTGGATCACGGGAAGCTGTTCGGCCAGATGGTCCATGACTTCATTTCCCCCAACCTTACCCAGTGCACGGAAACCTCCAGATCTGCTCTCGCCACTGCTCTCGGCCTCGTGCAACTGGATCAGGATATGAACGTACGGCCTGGCGTGCGGCCCATAGGCGCATAGCGCCTGAAGCCATCGTATTGGACGAAAGGCGGGGTCCTTCATCTGCGGCTCATCGGTGATCGCTGACAGGAGGCCGGGAACGATCTCCGCGATCCGGTCAAGTGTCGCCAACGGTTCGCTGTCCCGCATCTCCCCACGAACGAATGCCATCCTTGAGTTATCGTCTCGCGGTGATTGCAGAAAGGAGATCGCCTGGTGGATCACTTCAATCTCTTCTGATTGCAACATGCGGTGTGCTGTTCGAACCGCGTGGTCATGCCACTCATCTCGATCCAATCCAAGCAGATCAACAATATTGCGGTACGCCTCTGCGATCTCGGTAAAATTCGGTCCTTCGTCCTGCGGTTGGCCGCAATCTACAAGGATAGAGGTCCGCTCAACTCCCCGGGATGAATCCGACCCGGCAAACCGGAGATACGTCAAGTGCTGCAAGGCGTCCAACACGGCGAGTTGCACAAGCACCGCTCTTGATTGATTCGGGCGCGCTTCAGGAAACGCACGTTCGCTCTCAGGATTCTCCGGGACATTCGGCGATTCAAGTATTTCGAGTAAGAATGGCACACAGGCTGGATCGCCAATGGTCACCAGCATGTTAAGTACATGCCTGGTGAAGTCGAGCCGATCCCTGCCGTAGGTTTCAGGACGACTCTGGCGCAGTTCACGGGCCAGAAATTCCAGGAGCGGCTCCGTCGCATCAAATCCGTTCGCGATGATTTCCTGCGCAATCTCACGTAGCTCTTGTCGCACTTCCGATGCCATCCGGAATGACGAGGTCGACCTGGGCGACAATGTCAACAACGAAGAGTTCTTCACATGCTGACGCCCGATCTCTTCGTATGCCGCCAGCAGTTCATCCATAGCCCGTGGCGGCTGCACCTGGCTCCCCTGTGAAGGGGGGTCAATCCGATCACAGTTCCAACTGATCTGTTCCGATGACACTTGTGCACTCTCTCGGGCGGCACATCCCGCAAGAGCAGCCGATGCCAGACACAGAGCTGCGAATATCATCTTGCCCATGATCGCGCTCCTGCACTTCTTTGAACACATTTTCCCTTACCTCAAAGGTCACGAATCATCGATCCCAGTTGTACAGTTCGCGACTCATCTTCGAGATTTTGAGCCATGAGGTTTGGCTCATGGTACCAACCCCATGCACCCTGCGGCAGAGCCACCGCGACATCTACGGCCCTTCACCCTCTGGCCGTAGCGAACATGTTCCGGCTGTGGTGTTCGGTGTCATGGTCCATTCGGATCAATTGCCTGAATCATCGGCCACTTGAATGGTTGCCCTGCGATGACCTGGATGGCAGGCCGTGGGGCGGCAGACGCCTGCGGCACATGGTGTGATTTCAGACAACGCGCAACCCTATCCGCAGCACGGAGCATGCATGTGACGATGAGACGATCCATAAAAACAAACGCTGCGATGAAGCAGCGTCTGTCGGCTCAGGGACGAAATTCAGATTGGGACGAATGATTGGCGTGGGTACGGCAGAGATCGGCTGTGATTGGATCAGTACCGGCGCAGCACGCCGATCACCACGCCTTGAACGCTGCAATCCTTGACGATGATCGGTTCGAAGTCGGGGTTCGCCGGCTGGAGCCGGATCCGTCCATCCGCCTCCTTGAAGAACGTCTTGAGCGTGGTCTCACCGTTGGCCAGGAGGGCCACGACCCGCTCTCCGTTCCTCGCGGTATCACGCCGCTCGACGATGACGTAATCACCGTCAAGAATACCTTCGTCCTTCATCGAATCACCGTCGACGCAGAGCGCGTAGCTGCCGACCTTCTGACCGACGCGCGGGCCGAAGATTTCCTCCAGGCTCAGCGAATCGGACTGCTCGTACTTCTCGATCGGATTGCCGGCCGCGATCTTTCCCACCAGCGGGAAGTTGAGCGGCCGAGATTCATCGGGCACGACCGCGCTATCGCAGATAGACAAAGAGCGTGCCTTGTTCGCTTCGCGTTTGAGCGCGCCTTTCTTGATCAGCGCCTCGACGTGCTCGAAGACGGTGACCTTGCTGATGCCGAGTTCGTCGGCGAGCTCCTGCATGGTCGGGGAATAGCCACGGGTGACCCGTGAATCTCGAATCAGTTGAAGAATCTTGAGCTGCTTCGGGGTGAGGTTCATGCGTTCTCTCCTGTGTTTCCACCACTCCGGCCTGTGGTTCCACCACTTCGGACGGGGCGGCGGTGGCGTGTACCTGTGAAATCGCGATCCGATCTGACTGTTCCTGAAATTCTTCCTCCTCGTTGACTGCTGACGGCTTCGGGCCCGATGTATGGCCCGATGTCTGGCCCGATGCCTGGCCCGATGTATGAACCAGCCCTGTGGAGGCCATCCCGATCGGCCCGACCTCCCGGCGATTCCCCGGCCGCAAGTCTGGCTGCAGGTCTCGCTGCAGGTCTGGCGCTTCGCCACCGCCAGCCCGCTCCTCCTGCCGCCGCGTCGGCGGCGGCGCGGCCATCTGTACGGCCAGCTGTGCGGCCATCGGTGAGGCCATCGGTGAGGCGAGTTGCTCCGCGGCTTCGAACAACCGCCCTTCCAGCTCTGCGAGCAGCGCCATCTGGCTGCCGATCCAGTGCTGCGCCACTCTGAGCGTGGCGACGGGACGAAACGCCGATGGTCGACTCCGCGCGGGCTCGCCACCCGGCACTCGGCCGGAGTGCATCGCCGCCATGGCCTGCGGGCTTATCTCCACTGAGTCAAACACGACCCGGTCGATTCCGAGCCAGCGCTCGAGCCAGTCTGCTCCTCGTGCAAGTTGTCCATCTCGTGCATGGGTCTGTCCGTCCCTCCGGTCGATGTGGTGTTCGCCACCGTTCCGTCTTGTTGCGCGGCCAATTGGGCCGCCAGTTGGGCCGCCAGTTGGGCCGCCAGTTGGACCGCCGGTTGGGCCGCCAGCGGCACGCTCCCCCGATCGATTCTCCCTGCCGGCCGGGGATGGCTCGAACCCGAACTCACCGGCCGCCTCCGACGCTGATTGGGATACGAACGGGATGGATGCTTCAGATGATCCGGATGACCGAGATGATCCAGAAGAAGCGGATTGGTGCCGATCGGCGGGGTGATCTCCCGACGCTCCCGGCGGGATCTTCACGGGACTCTTTCCACGGCCCGCCATCAGTCCGGCCGGGTGGCTTTCAACTGGCCCTATGGTCGGCCCTTCAGTTGGCCCCTCCAGTAGTGGAGAGCCAGCCGAACCGATGACCTTGATGAGGCGCCCCCTTGAAGTGTGCCCCTGCCGATGATCCCGCGGGCCCCGACGATCCCGTTGGCCCCGTTGATCCGGATGGCCCCGATGATCCGGAGAACCAAAGTACTGCCGCCGATATCCGCCGCCGGGACCGGTCATCACCAAGGGACTGCTCATACTCGACTCCGTTCTTCTGTCCGCATCCCCGGGACCCGCCATCATCCAGGGCAGGGCCCGAATCCGCCGGCTCGTCTGCGCGAGTGGTTGTTCGCAGAAAAGCACGGCGAGATCTTCACGTGTTGCCCGTCATCCCGACGGGCCGCCGACCATCGTAAGGTGCCTGGCAATAGTGTCTGGTTCCTGACTGGTCCTCGCCTCATTGTCCGCAGGTATTGTTCGTACGTCGCTTTCGCCTCGCCTCCGCGGACGAAGTTTTTCTCAGCGGCGACTTGCGACTGTCCGGGCCCACCGACCGGGCCTGCCGTCCAGATCCAGCGTTCAGCTCGTACATCCCGTTCAAATTTCCGGCTCCCACGTCCAGTTCCAGCCTCCGAAGCCAGCTTCCGAATCCAGCCTCCGAAGCCAGCTTCCGAATCCAGCCTCCGAAGCCAGCTTCCGAATCCAGCTTCCGAAGCCAGCCTCCGAAGCCAGCCTCCGGCTCTGAGTGATTCGGACCGAACTGATTACGAACTTGAGAAAATCCGCAATCCTGTTTGGACAACGTTACCCCAACACTGGCCGTATGGCAAATGGTTTTGCGTGAAAAATCTGTTCAGGTTGCACCCCACTCGGCCGCGGGCTTGATTCTGCCATCTGACTGGCCGTATCACTGGCTCTATCGCTGGCCATATCGGTGGCCATATCAGTGGCAGATCCGGCTGACACCGATCACCACCCTGATTACTCTGTAGCGCATGGATACGAAAACCAGCCAGGAGTTGTTTCACCCGCCTCCCCCGATCGGCGACCGAATCATGGACGAGTGGATGCTCGATCCGGAGATCGCGTTCATGAACCATGGATGCTTCGGGGCCCGCCCGAAGGCAGTGGTCGAGACGCACCAGGAACTCCGCCACCAGTTCGAAGCCCGGCCCGTGGAGTTCCTCGACCGCCGGCGCCCTCACCGGCTCCTGGATGCCAAGGAACGCCTCGCCGAGTTTCTGAAAATTCGCGGGGAAGACTTCGGGTTCGTGACCAATGCCACGGGAGGCGTCAACGCCGTCCTGCGATCGCTTTCCTTCGCGCCGGGCGATGAGATCCTGACGCTCGATCACGTCTATAACGCGGTCCGGATGAGCATGCGTCACGTCGCCGGGCAGATCGGCGCCACGGCGGTGGAAGCCGAACTGCCGCTGCCGGTGACCGGTCCGGAGCAGGTGCTCGATGCGATCGAAGGCGCCCTGACCGAGCGGACGAAGCTGTTCATTCTCGACCACATGACCTCGCCGACGGCCCTGCTCTTTCCCATCGAGCCGATCCTGCGCATGTGCCGCGACCGCGGCATCGATGTGCTTGTCGACGGCGCCCATGCGGTCGGCATGTTCGATCTGGACATCACGGAACTTTCAAAGCTCGGCGCGACCTACTACACGGGCAACCTCCACAAGTGGCTCTCCGCCCCGGTTGGATCGGCGTTTCTCTGGGTACACCCGGACCGGCAGGCGGAGATTCATCCGCTCACGATCTCCCATCACTACCAGCAGGGACTCGCCGCGGAGTTTGCCTGGCAGGGTACGCACGATCTCTCCGCCTGGCTGAGCGTGCCCGCGGCGATCGACTACTTCGAGACCTACGGGTGGGAGCGCGTGCGCGGGTACAACCACGGACTCGCGAAGTGGGCGCATCAGCATCTGACACGAGCATGGGACGTCGAGCCGATCTCACCGCCGGACGGTTCGATGCTCGGCTCAATGGCCACGGTGCGCGTCCCCGAATCGGCGAAAGCCCGATTCGGCAGCGCAGAGCGATTGCGTCACTGCCTGAGCCGGGAACACCGGATCGAGGTCCCGGTCATCGAATGGAACGATCACTGGTGGATCCGCGTCAGCTGCCAGATCTATCTGAAGGCGGAGGCGATTGAACGGCTGGGGGAGGTGGTGATGGGCAAAGGCACGTAGGGACGAAGGCACGGAGGCACGGAGGGAAAGTGACGAAGTGACGGTGTGACGGAGTAACGAAGTGACGGCTTGCGGGGCGAATGCCCGCGAGCCGACCTGCCGGGGCACACCGGTGGTGAATGGGCGTCATCATTCGATACGTCGATCGTGCTTCCATCTCGCACGGCCGACTCGCTGCGCTCGCTGGCCGTGGCACCCTGCGCCGCCACCCCTCCGTGCCCCCGTGCCTTCGTGCCTTTCTCGATGCCTCGATGACTCGATGCCTCGATGCCTTGATGCCTTGATCTCTCCCCTTCGTTACTCCGTCACTGCGGCTTGGCGTCGTACTTCGATCCGGTGATCGAGCTTCCATCTCGCACGGCCGACTCGCTGCGCTCGCTGGCCGTGGCACCCTGCGCCACCACCCCTCCGTGCCCCCGTGCCTTCGTGCCTTTCTCTTTCACTTCGTTACTCCGTCACTCCGTCACTCCCCCTCTTTTTATTCCCACCCCCCGATGATCGCGCCGGACCAGTCCGCGGAGCTGGAGCAGGGTCAGCTCGGCCATCAGGCGGCTCATCGGAAGCTGCGTGGCGGCGGCGAGGTCATCGAGCAGAACCGGGTGAGATCGATCCTTCTCCCGAAGCGCCGACAGGACTGCGCGCTGGCCGTCGGTCAGGTGAAGCTCGCGCAGAGAGGGGGACTCCTGCGGACCATTTGCCGGCGGCCCCCCTCCATCGGGTGACGGGCGTCCGGCCGGATCGGGCCGGATCACGCCGGCTGCGCGGAGCAGGTGCGCTGCCGATTCCGCCTGGACGATCACGTCGGCGTGGTCGACGACCAGCGCCGCCCCGCCATCACGAATCAGTTTGTGGCACCCGGCCGAGGCGGGTGAATCGAGTCTTCCCGGAACCGCCATCACCTCTCGACCATGCTCTTCCGCCGCCAGCCGCGCGGTGATGAGCGCGCCGCTGCGCTGCGCCGCTTCGATCACCAGCGTCCCGAGCGCGAGGCCGGAGATGATCCGGTTTCGCCGCGGAAAATGAGCCGCCGCCGGCTCGGCCGTCATCGGCAGTTCGCTGAGAACCGCCCCGCCCTCTTCGGCCAGTCGATCGAAGAGCGTCTCATGCTCGCGCGGGTAGGG
>SLDM01000378.1 GCA_007125255.1 Phycisphaerales bacterium | reverse complement strand
GCTTCACCTCCGGCACGCCCCAGGCGGCCATGACCCGATCCACGAAGTGAGAGACGGAGACGATCCGTGCCGCGCGGCGATACTTCCCGCGGGTGAAGAGGTTTCTTCCGGGCGTGTAGTCCACGCGCCGCGTCACGAGCAGCGGTCGACGATGGACCGGCTGGAAGAGCGCGGCGGCCTGGAGCGCCTTGGTTTCGTGGGCATGAAACAGATCCACGCCGGTGGCGCGGAGGGCGGCCCACCCCGCGGCCGACGTCTCGTGTACCGGGAAGTCCTCCCCGGCAGCGCGGCGGGCCAGCGGCTCACCGGACCGCGCGATCAGGGAACTCTCCGTTCCCGCCGCACGGAGGGCGCGCATCAGCAGAAGGGTCTGATGCTCCCCGCCGCGCCACCCCCGCGCAAGGTTGACATGCCGTACGTGCAGCGCCGTCACGTGCGCTCCCTGCCCGCAGTGGATGACGGTTCCGGGTCCGGGTTCGGGTCTGGGTCGGTGGCCTCTTTCGGAGCGTCTTCTCCGGCCTCCGTTTCGGCGATCAGGCGCCGTTCCGCCGCCAGAGCATGCTTGAGCATCACGTAGTTCGCGGTCAGACCGGAGGCGATCAATCCCCGCCGCCCGTCGCGAATGCCGCCCTTGAGCAAGAGCTGTTTGAGCATGGCCGCGGCGGGGCTGAGGAGCAGCTGCCAGACCTGTCCGCCCCGCGACCGGGCCGCCGCCTGCTCCGATGCGTGGCGCGTCTGACGGGCGATGAGGTCCTGGACATCCGCCCAGGAGTCGTGCCGCACGATTCCGGAAAGGCGGCCGGCCGATCCGTCGACTTCGACCCGATCGTGCGGATCGGTGCCCGCGATCCGGGCGTGTTCCGGCCGGACGAGGCGCAACCGCCATTCGGGGTGATACATATGGTGGAGCCACCCGCCGAGAAACCAGATCTTCCGGTTAATCAACCAGCCGTGGAAAGCGGGGTCGTTCCCTCGGATCGTCTCCCGGAGGGATTGCCGGGCATCCGGTTCGAGCGATTCATCGGAGTCGAGCAGCAGGACCCACGTGAAGTCACGGCACTGCTCGAGCGCGAAGCGCCGCTGGCGGATCATGCCCGGCCACGCCGGGTGGACGATCTGCGCCTCGAAGCGCTCGCAGATCTCGATCGTTCGATCCCGGGAGCCGGAATCCACGATCACGATGCGGTCGGCCAGGTCGGCGACACTGCGCAGCGTGCGCTCGATCGTGCGCTCGTTGTCGCAGGTGCAGATGGCGACGGCAAGGGTGGAAGGGGGGGCGGAGCGGCTCATGAGAGTCAGTCACGTGCGGGGAAGGGCGGCGCGCGAAGTGCCGGGAAACGCGATCTGGCCGTATTCTACGGAGGATGTCCGACCCGCCCGCCCATGCCGTGGAGAAGTTGAAGGAGGAGGGTACCCGTGACGTATGGCTCATTCAACGACCGGGGCAGAGGAGGCGCGTGCTCAAACGGTGGCGACTCACGCCGGGCATGGCGCTCAGGATCCTTTTCGCCCTGAGCCCGCCCCAGCGGATTCGGCGCAGCATCGCCCGGATCGACGCCACGGGTCTTTCCACGCCGCGCGTGGTGGGGCGGTGGTCGTTTCGACGTTCGGGCCGCCGAAGGGTGGTGCAACTCGAACTCGATTACGCCGAGGGCGAGACGCTCCACGAATACGGCCTGCGCTGCAGCGGGGAGGGCGTCCGGCAACCGGACGAGGTGGTTTGGCTCGGCCGGACCATCGGCCGGGCGATCGGGTCGATCGCGGAACGCGGCTATGTGCACCGGGATTTCAAGGCGGGCAACCTGGTGATCTCGCGGGCGCGGGACGGCGCGATCAGCGGCCTGACCCTGATCGACACGGATGGCGTGCGCGGCGTTCGTCTCCGTACGTCAGCGATCGCGCGCATGGCAGCGCAGCTTGACCGGTCGCTTCGCAATTTCTCGTTCGACCGGCATCTTTCCGCGGCGGCGAGGATGGCGTTCTGGCGCGGAGCGCTGGCCGGCCTCGGCCGCGTCGAGCGCCGCGATGTATGCCGGAGAACTCGAGAGCGGCGGTGAGGCGGCCGGGACGAAGCTTTGCCGCGCTGTTCGCCCGATGGTACGCTTCGCGCTCACTCGGGTTGAAAAGGCGCGAACGGAGAAGCATGCAGATCGAGTACGTCACCTTCAAGGGCCGGGACGGCCGGGCGGATTACGTCGCCCGGCGGTTCACTTCCTGTCTGCGCGGCCGCGTGCTCGACGTCGGCTGCGATACCCGTCGTCTGCGCACGCTCCTGCCGGATATCGACTACACCGGGATCGACATCGGCGGCGAGCCCGATATCACGATCGATCTCGAAGCATGCGAACGTCTGCCGTTTGATGATGATTCGTTTGACTGCGTCGTCTGCACCGACGTACTGGAACACCTGGAGAACCTTCACGCGATGTTCGCGGAACTGGTGCGCGTTTCCCGCGGCGACCTGGTCATCTCGCTTCCGAACTGCTGGAGCTCTCTCCGCACGCCGCTGTTTCGCGGCCGGGGGACGGTACGGTACTACGGCCTGCCGCCGGAACCGCCGGAGGACCGGCACAAGTGGTTCTTCAATGCAGACGACGTCACGCGCTTCATGAACCACCATGCGCAGGCGATGAACTACACCGTAGCGCTGCAGTACGCAACGGTGAACACGAAGCTGATGATGCGGCTGCGCCGGCTCTGGAACCCGGCGGCGGATCGCTACATCAACCGGTTCGCGCATTCGGTATGGACCGTCCTGCGCAAAGAGGGATCACGGTAACTGCTCCGCCGGGGCCGGGGCGCACGCGGCCGTCTCATAGATGAGTACCACGGCGCCGCGCCGATTGCGGAAGCTCTGTACGGGCTCGCAGTCGAGGCGGGCCCGAAGCCAGTCGATGCGATCAAGGTCGCCATATCCCACGGTGAGGGCGAGGTAGTCGTACTTTCGCCAGGCGGCCGAATCGACGAGATCCCGGACTTCCGACCAGTAGAGGTCCCTTCCCGTCCGGTAGGGTCGCCCGGCGTAGTAGGTCACCCGCATACTCTGAACGAAGAGGGATCGCTCCACGGGCACATGCTCCGCCAGCCAGCGTCCGCCGTCGCGTTCGTGCACGGCCGGCGCGCCGGTCGTGATCAGCCCGTCCAGGCCGACGATCACCAGGAGGGCGATCGGAACCAGGAAGACCGCCTTGTGTTTCACGGTGGCGAGCGGCGCGTCGGCGGTTTCGCGCAGTCGGGGCAGGGCGAACGCGGCGAACGCCATCACGAGGAACGTGAGGCCGACGACATACCGGTGAGAGAGGAACTGCTCCTGAAGAACGAACGCGGCAAAGAGCAGCACGTTGACGATCGCCAGCCCGAGCAGGGCGTGCCGTCCGGGCCGGTTCATCCGTCGGCGCACGAGGACAAATCCGGCGACGCCGAGGGCGAGATAGAGCCAGTTGACGCCCTGCACCGTGGAGGCGATGAGGATGTACGCGTAGACCGCGAGAAGGGCACCAAACGCCTGATGGTCGGAGTGCCGGTTCAGTACGGCCTCGGTCAGTCGCTCCGCCCGTTGGGGCAGATTTTCGCTGAACTGCGTCAGCAGACGGTCTGCACGCGCGAGCGGTTCCTGAAATCGCGTTTCGGCCACCGCGCCGGCACCGCCAAGATCCGCCGCCACGATGACCGCGCCGAGCAGCACGCATCCGAGCGGGAGCGCGAGCACCTTGGCGCACCGGCCCAGCCGCACGCGCCAGGGAAACCGCCGGTCGGCGAACACGATGACCGGCAGAGCCGCCAGCATGATCAGCCCCTCGATGCGGAACAGGGTGGCGATGATCAGCGCGAGCATGGTCAGCGCGGCATCGCCCCAGCCGCCGGTCCGCAGGAAGCGCAGGAAACACCACAGCCCCGCAAGGAAGAACGCCCAGTACCCCTGGTCGCGAAAGATTCCCGGGAGGGTGTTGTTGAGATCCGGGTGCAGGAGCAGCAGGACCGCCCCGAAGACGAGCACCGACCGTGACCCGCCCAGTTCGCGCAGGATCGCGAGAAAGCTGATGATCACGATGACGTAGTAGACCAGATTCAGCGCGTGCCCGGACCATTCCGGCGTGAGCCCGGTGGTGACCGTCACCCCCGCCATCAACAGGGGCTGAAGCGGCCAGGGGAAGGCCCGCCATGCTTCACTCCAGTCGCCGGCAAGGATCGCTTCGGTGGAAGCCACGTACCGCACGCCGTCCTTGTTGATGAGGGCCTGCTGCCAGAGGAGCCACGCCCAGACGATCACGCCGCCCGCCCCCGTGCACGCAACGATGTCCCACCAGCGGGGGATAAGCGGACCCGGCAGGCCGTCGTGCTGAGGCGTGGACTCGGAGATCATGAGCGTATCGGTCGCGCGGGTCTGAAGGCGGCGGGAGGTGGAGCCAACCGAAAGCCACCGGGGGGACTTGAACCCCCAACCTCCAGATTACAAATCAGGCGCTCTGCCAATTGAGCTACGGTGGCGGTGGAGAACCCGGCAGGGTAGGTACTGGCCGGGGAGCTTTCAACTGAACCGCAGATCATCGACCGGAGAGCCGCCCGGGCCCCATGTTCGGGGTCTGGAGTCGGGGGGCGTGGGCCGGCGCGAACCGACCGCCCGCGGGCAAGAGTCGACGAACCGGTCGATTCGGCCCTCCTTGGCTGGGAACGGTCTCCGGACACCTGTTCCCGACGGCCGCTTCTCCGCTGAACCTGGTTTACCTCGGCGTTTACCTCGGCCGCAATCGAGTGTATTCGTAGTCGATGCTCCGGGTTTCGCCGGGCTTGAGCGCAACACGCCAGGTCAGCTCATAACGGCCGGCCTCGGTCGGCCCGCCTGCCCTGAACGTCCGGACCGTCGCCAGGTCGCACGCGTCGACCCGCGTCCCTTCGATCGTGTGGACGATGACCATGTCCAGCGGTTCATTGCGTTGATTCGTCAGTTGGAGCGTGCCTTCAAGGACCGTTCGACGGATCCGTTTGCGATCACCGCCGAAACCACCAGGACTGACCGTATCGGATCGTGACGCATCCTCCTGTTCATCATGCTGCACACGCACCCGGAGCGCCTTGGTGATCGGCAGAAGCATTTCCTCTCCGACACTGACCCATGATCCGACCTGTTGACCGAGGAAACGGCCTTCTTCCACGACGGTGATCGGCGCGGTCGTCATCGGTACGTCAAAGGGATTGCGGAAGCGAAGCGTCTCCCACGGATCACCATCCTGCAGCGCCGCGGGCTTCGGTTGATGCCAGAACCAGGACCAGCGGTTGCGCCGGCTGGCGTCGTCATCCGCCTGAACGTGCCATTCAACAGCGCGTTCGTACGAGGCCGTTGCTGACGCCACACTCAGCATCAACGTGTCACCGAGCGCGATCGTATGACGTCCGATCGACTGATAGTGCAGATCCGGCCCTTCGCCGGAAGGAATCAGATCGTCCATCCGGGCGTTCCGATTCGACCCGATGTTGCTGACAACCTGACTGACTGCGTGTGAGGCAGGTGCACGTGGATCGCGCACCTGTTGGTTGAGCTGCTGGAAAAACGTTGCGAGCCTGGCATCGGGCGACAGCGGTGAATCGACGTGCTGAAACTCGATACTCGGGAATCCTGAGATGAGAAGCAGCTCAGCGTCCTCAACATCATCCATTTCATTCCTGATCACGGTCTGCATCCCGATCGACAACGTGGTGCTGTCCCGCAGGTTGACCTGGTACGTAGGTGCCCACGTCATGCCACGTGAGAGATAGCTGATCTGGATCGTGCCGCCCGACATCGCCTCGAAATCGTCCTCCGTGACCGTGAAGACAAGTGCCGGTCGTCGGTGCGTGGTCACCGGTGCTCCATCGACAACCGAGAGATGGATGATGGCATTGACATCCACGTACGACAATCCGTTCTCCGTTTCGAGGACGAGGAAATTGTCTGATGCAGTCTGTGGCGGTTGCATGGTCGGCCAGTGCGGCCACACGGGAGTTGCCGTGGCGTGTGTCGATGAACGATCTCGCCCCTGATTCTCCAATTCTTCACGATGCCGATCAATGACCAGGACCGTGCCGGTGATCGGCGCGTCGACCAGGTCGTGCATGGTCACGGTCACGGTTCGCCCGCTCAATCGTTCCTGGAGCGAGTCGCGCGACGCATCGGTCACCGGCAGTTCAACCAGGCGCGTGGTCGATCGCACCGATACATTGAGGTCACTTTCAATCCAGAACGAACCGTGCACCGCGGTCGGAACGCGATCAAGCACATAGGTGCCCGGCGCATCGATGGCTGCCGTTCGCGTCACGTAGGCAAGGCCGTTCTTGAACAGGCCGATTGATTCGGTCGGCGCATCAAGCGGCGTTTCCGCGGCATTCGCACCAAGCGCGCAGATGAGCGCACTCCCGATAGAGACGATACTTCTCATGGTCTGATCTCCCGAAAGATAGGTGGGGGCGTCCGGGTAGGATACGACAATCGAGCACCGGCGGCCCGTGCTGCGCGAGAGATCGCCTGGAAGATCCAGTGCGCGTGTGGCCACAAGTCATGATCCTTCAGCGGGTTGCCTCGATCTCGCCTTGGTGAGCTGCGGCGCGGGGAGTGAGCCCAACGACACGCTGGGTCAGGTTCCTCAAGGATGCCGCGGCGGTGGGGGCCAGGTGTCCTCTCGGCGCAGGTGGGCAGTGAAGAAGGCGGTCTCGAAGTGAATACATGTCCGACCTGGCTTGTCTTGCGAAGGTCAATCTCGGCGAACTCGGGTGATCAGAAACACACCACCCGAATCACTCAAACCCTGACTCGGTCGGCGCGGGGCACCACGGTT
>SLDM01000375.1 GCA_007125255.1 Phycisphaerales bacterium | reverse complement strand
CTTCGATCAGAACCGGCCCGAGGCGACGCCCGTGGACGGCGGGGTGTTCGACATCGATCGCGAAGGTGAACTGGTCATTCCCATCCGCGCCAAGCTGCCGGTGAAGAAGCCGGTGATGTTCGCGGTGACCGTCGAACGGCCCGGCGGCGTGGTCGTCTCCAACCGGGATCGCATTCCGATCCTTGCCCAGGTCAACCCCGGCCCGTGCTGCGAAGATACGAACTGACCGCCCGCGCCTTGGCGCCTCGCATCGCGCGACCGTCCATCCTTCCGCCTCGATCACCGTCCCCGCCGGAATCTCCTTCCGCACCGGTGCCCGATCGCGCATAATGGCGGTCCCTGACGAAACTCGACCCGAGATCCATTTTTTCCACCCCGATGGAACGATTCTCCAATGCTGATGCGCACGCTGCTGCTTTTCGCCTCGCTTCTGGTTTTCCTTGCTCCCTCCCGCGCGGATGTGCCGCACGATCACGGACTCTTTCAGTATCTCGGAGGGTTTGAGTACGACGAATCGATCCCCACCCCTGCTTCGGTGATCGGTTTCGAAATGACCGAGCGTTTCACGCGCTACGGCGATATGAAGCGCTACCTCGACGAACTCGCCGACGCCTCACCGCGGGTCGCAGTGACCAGGTACGGCGAGTCATACCAGGGACGCTCGCTCAATCTCCTGACCATCAGCAGTCCGGAGAATCTCGATCGACTTGATCAGTTGCTCGCGGACAATCGCCGGCTGGCCGAACGTGATCTCTCTGAAAACCGCCGCCGCCGGATCGCGGAGAATCATCCCGCCATTGTGTGGCTGAGTTACACCGTCCACGGCAATGAGGGCAGCACCGTCAACACCGCGCTGGTGACCGCGTACACCCTGGCGGCGGCGACGAACCCGGAGGTGAAAGAGTGGCTCGACAACGTCATCGTCGTGATTGATCCGCTGCTCAACCCCGACGGTTACATGCGCTACGTCTCGTGGTTTGAGAACACGATGGGCCGCGCGCCGGATGCCTCACGAAATGCGGCGGAGCGCTTCGAACCGTGGCCCGGCGGACGCTCGAATCACTATCTCTTCGATCTGAACCGGGACTGGTTGTGGCGCGTGCATCCGGAATCCAGGTCCAGGATCGAGATCTACCGCCGCTACCTGCCGCACCTGCACATCGATTATCACGAACAGGGCTTCCGGAACCCGTTCTTTCTCGGGGCGGGCGATACTCCCTACAGCACCAATATCCCGCAGGAAACGAAGGACTGGATCGAAAAGTACGGCGAGGAGAACGCGGTCGTCTTCGATCAGCGCGGGCTGCAGTATTCCTCGCGCGAGCGCTTCGACTATCTCTATCCCGGCTACGGGAAGGTGCTGCCGGTCTACCACGGCGCGATCGGCATGCTGGCCGAACAGGCCGGCCACAGCCGCGGCGGGCTCGCCATCGAGGTCGATGATCACTACACGCTCACCCTCGCCGAGCGCGTGGACAATCACTTTCTGCTCAGCATGAGCAATATTGAAACCACCTCGAAGTACCGGCGGGAACAGCTCGAACGCTTCCACCGCTTTTTTTCCAGTGCGAGCGAACCCGGCGCGTACCGGGTGAACACGTACCTCGTTTCCGCGGCAACCGATCCCGCCCGCATGGAACTGCTCTGGGACCTGCTCGACGGACACGGGATCGAGGTGGACGAACTCACCCGAACGGTCACCCGCGATGATCTGCATGACTACCGCACGAACGAACCGAACACCTCCATCACCCTTCCCGAGGGTTCATGGGTCGTCCGCGCCGCCCAGCCGATGGGCGCGCTGGCCACGACGCTCTTCGAACCGGAGACCGACGTCGAGGACATCGACACCTACGACATCACCTCCTGGTCGGTTCCGATTGCGTTCGGACTCGAAGCGTACTACGCGCTTGACCCAATCCACCTGCCGACCCGGCGATTGCGGGAATACGCCGCCCCCGCCGCGGAAGTGACCGGCGAGGGTTCGGTCGCGCTGATCATCAGCGCGGATCAGCATCACTTCCCGCGCGCCGTCGCCCTCGCAATGGATCATGAGCTCACCCTGCGCCTGGCCGGCGAGGATTTCCGCGTCGATGATCGCGACTTTCCGATGGGTTCGCTCATCGTCCATTTCATTCGCAACGATTCTGAGTCTCTTGATCGGTACGTGGAGGAACTGCTCGATGCGAACCTGCATGTTCACCGCGCTTCGCGCGGCATGACCGAGTCCGGCCCGGTGCTCGGCGCGAACGCGAACCGGTTCATGACGCTCCCCTCGGTCGCGCTCCTGCGCGGCAGCGGAACCAGTTCACTCAGCTTCGGCCAGATCTGGCATCTGCTCGACCACGCCAGTCCGATGGCGCATACCCTGCTCGACATCGATCGGCTCGGCTGGGTTGATCTGGATGAGTACAACGTGCTCATCCTTCCCCACGCCGGCGGGGGCTTCGCCACCGCGCTCGGGCGCAGCAACGCCGAGAGAATCGAACAATGGGTGCGCGATGGCGGCACGCTGATCGCGCTCGGCGGAACGGCAACCTGGGCGAATCGCACGCTGCTCGAGCTCGACCGCGGCGCGGAGATTGATGAGGATGCGATCGACGAGGAACTCGATGAAGAGCGCCCGCCCCTTTCGGAACTGACCCGGGAGGAGCGCCGGGATCGTTCCGTGGAGGACCGCATTCCCGGCGCGACCCTGGCCGTCGACCTCGACCGGACCCATCCGCTCAGCGCCGGCGCCGGTGCGTGGATCGGACTGATCAAGCGCGGCGGGCGTACGCTGGACGTGCGCGACAGCGCCGAGGTCGTCGGGCGGTTCGCCGAGGCGCCGCGGCTCAACGGCTCCATCTCCGAGCGCAACCAGTTGCGCCTGGCGAATACTCCCGCCATCACCATCCACCCCCTCGGCCGCGGCAAAGTGATCTCCTTCGTCGAGGACCCGACCTTGCGCGGCTTCAACCACGCCCCGGCCCGCCTCCTTCTCAACGCGATCATCTTCGGGCCGAGTCTGTAGTCGACGGCCTCAACCCACCTTCAGGGCATTCCATCGGGCGTGGCCGTCGCCCCCTCCGTCACTTTCCCTCCGTCCCTGGATCGAAAAAAATCACCGCGGTCAATCTCAAGCCCCACTCCGTCACTCCGTCACTCCCCCCTCCGTCCCTTCGTGCCTTCGTGCCTTTCCCAAACAACGTGTTATCCTCCCCGATCTCTTCTCGCCGTTCCGCTGCCACCCCATCCCCGCCACCATGTCCAATCCGCGCGATCTCGCCCTCAATCATCTCACCCAGCAGGTGAAGCGGTTTCCCGATCTGTCGCTCGGCGCGATGGCGGGCCTCGAGACCCTGGATCCGCGCGATCAGGCCCTCGCGCGGGCGATCGATCACGTCTGCATTCGGCGGTGGCTGACGTTGCGCGCGGTTCTGCAGTCACGGCTCGATCGGCCGTGGGATTCGGTGCAGCCGCCGATCCGGGCCGCCCTGCTTGGCGGGGCGGCACAACTGCTGCTCATGGATCGGCTGCCCGACCATGCGATCCTGAACCACGCGGTCGAATGGACGAAGCGTTCCGTGCGGCCGAAGGCGGGCGGCCTGGTCAACGCGGTTCTGCGCCGGGTGATCGACCTGCGCGGCGAGCGGATCACCCCCGGTGCGCTCGACGTCGATGGACCGAATTCGCCGCGCGATTTCCTTCCGCTCGCCGACGGCCGGGGGTGGCGCCTGACCGAGCCGACGTTTGCCGAGGACATCACGCAGCGGCTCTCCGCGCAGAGTTCCCTGCCGATGGATCTCCTGGCGTCCTGGATCGACCGGTTCGGCTTTGCAGAAGCCGCGCGGCTGGCGCGGCAGCAAATCGCGCCGGCACCGATCATCGTGACGAACGTTCCGGCGAATGCCGACACTGGGCCGCTGCTGCCGCACGAGCGGCCGGGATTCTTTCTCTTTGACGTGGAACGGGCCAACCTGACGGACTGGCTGGCGGCTCACCCCGCAGCCCGGGTGCAGGATTCGGCGACGGCGATGGCGATGGAGCTGGCCCGGGCGTGCGACCCCGAACCGAACACGATCATCGATCTCTGCGCCGGCCGGGGCACGAAGTCGCGCCAGCTCGCCGATCTCTTTCCCGAAGCGCGCCTCATCACCACCGATCGCGACTCCGAGCGCTTCGTCGATCTGAGGGAGCTTGCCGATGAGCATCCGCGAATCGAAGCGGTGCCTCTGAAGCGGATCCGTGAGTTCGACGGCCGCGCGAACCTGCTGGTCATCGATGCGCCGTGCACCAATACGGGCGTACTGGGTCGCCGCCCCGAAGCGAAGTACCGCTATCGGACCGCCACGGTGGAAGAGCTGGCGGGCGTACAGCGGCAACTGATCGCCGACGCCATTCCGCTGCTCGCGCCTGGCGCGTGGCTGCTTTACGCCACGTGCAGTATCGATCAGACGGAGAATGAGCAGCAGGCCGCCTGGGCGCAGAAATGGCACCGCTTCGAACGGATCCGGGAAACCGGCACCCGGCCGCAGGGCGGCCCCGACCAGCCGCCGGCGAAGTACTCCGACGGCGGCTACGGGGTGTTGCTCCGGGCCGGGCGATAGGGACAGAGGCCGGAATCGATTGACCCTGGAGGGGAAAAGAGGCAACCGGCGGCTGCATCGGCCCGAAGCGTGTGGTACGATGTCGCATCCGCGCCGATGTCCGGCGCGCTTTCGCAGGGCTCTCGTTCAGGACGGCCGACCGTGCTCAATCTGCTGGACATCCTTTCCCTCAAAAGCATCAAGGTGCCGCTGGCCGCGACAGAGAAGAAGGCCGTGGTCTTTGAACTGGTCGACCTGCTCGCCGAAGCGAAGCTCATCAGTGACGCTCAGAAGATCAAGACCGTCGTCTGGGAACGCGAGCAGCAGCGGACCACCGGCATCGGCGAAGGCCTGGCGATTCCGCACGGCAAGTCCCCCGCCGCGTCGGGCCTGGTTATGGCGATCGGCCGACCGACGGAACCGATTGATTTCGACGCGATCGACAAGCGCCCCGTCCGCCTCGTCGTGTTGCTGGTCTCTCCACCGGAGAAGACCGCCGATCACATTCAGGCGCTCGGCCGCATCAGCCGCATGATGTCCGATCCGAAGACCCGGCTGGCGGCGTACAACGCCGAGAGCGCGGAAGATCTTTACCGGCTCTTCGAGCAGGCAGAGCAATCGACCGGCGCGCCGATGGCGTAAGACGCCGCGCCGCCGCGCCCTGATCAATCATCCGATAATCGCAGGTAGGGAAAGAGAGTCGCATCGTGCGGCGCGGTGATCGTGATCGATTCGGGGTTGAGCCGCGCAAGATAGTATTGCCTTGCCGAGGACTGCCAGGCTGGTACGCGCAGGCCCATGTACCGGGCGCTGCCGACCCGTTCGGTCACCGCGCACAGGTAGTTTTCACTGCTGGCGAGCAGTTTGTTCAGCCCACGCGGCTTGTCTTGTTCGAGCTTGATCGCGCAGGCGGCCAACTGGATGAGCCCCTGGGTGAAGTGTCGCAAGGTCTCGTGTTCGGGATCACCCGCCGCGGCCCGCCAGATCAACTCCCACAACTCGTGCGACTCCCACCAGTAGCCGCGGTTGTACAGATCGCTCCCGTACAGATAGGCCGGGCAGTCGCGCCACCGATCCGGCGTAACGAGCGGCGCGGGGGGCAGCGGATCGGGCAGGTCCGGCGCGTGCGCATCGCCGGGCAGAAATCGCCGCCCGGGCAGGGGAAGGTCGGTCCATCGTGATGGGGCGGCCGGAAAGTCCATGGTCATTCGCTCGATTCAAGCGGCAGGTCGCAGGCGGGCTTACAGCGACGTGGAGAGTATCAATTGCTCCGCCTCGCGCAGAAACGCGCGGAACTCCTCACCGACGGAGTAATCGCCGGAGTCCGCCTTGCGCAGGGCCAGCTCAAGAACCTCCTGCGCCCGTTGCTCTTCCCCGAGCCGATAGTGCGCCTTGGCGAGAAAGGGATACGCGCGGAGATCGTCAAAGTCTTCCATCTCGACGGCGGCGGCAAGCACGTCACGCGCCGTAGCGTAGTGGCCGGCCCGGAACTCGGCGATGCCGCGGGTCACCTGCACAATGAACATTTCCGGCCATGCCAGGGCGACGCGTCGCGCTTTTCTCGCCGCGATCTCGTACTCTTCCGCCTCCCGGTCGGGATAACGCGTCGCGATGAGCGCATCACTGTGAAACCACGCGATGTGCTCGCCAAATCGCTCGGCGTACTCGATGGCATCCGCCCGCAGATCTTCCGGAATCGCGTGATCCGCCTCGATGGCAGCGCGCACATCTTCAGTGAACTCCATTTCCTGGCAGAGCGGATCCACCAGTTCACGAATCTTACGTGCCCGCGCGAGTTGCGTGAATCCGGCCCGCGGCGTGCGCGTTTCGTAGCGCTTCAGAAGTACCTCCGCCCCGGAGACCAGAAGTGCTCGCTCTTCTTCATCGAAACCGATCGCCAGCGGCCTGCCGGATCGCAGAACGGAACTGAACACGCGCTGCCGAGTCTCCGAGTCCCATAGACGGACCGACTGATCACGGAACCCGACGGCGACACGATTGATCTCCGAGAGCAGACGTATGTCGTGAATCGCCGGCCCGGAGTTCTGCAACTGGTAACGCGCATGAGAAGAGCCGCGCTGTCGGCAATTCTAAACAAAGACTTTCTGAGAAATTACACCGTTTAAAATTGAGAAAACGCTCTAATAATCCACCTTTTGTCCCAAAAATGAATCCTGGTCCTGCTGTGATAAATCTCAGCTCCACGCCCCTTACAACAGAGCAAAATCAGGTTCTATCGAAAGGATTCAAATTTTCGATAACCCCTT
>SLDM01000469.1 GCA_007125255.1 Phycisphaerales bacterium | reverse complement strand
TCCTCGGAGAGTGAATCGAGCAGTTCGCGGGCCCGCTGGCGCATCTCTTCACTGGTCTGCCGATCGCGCTCCGATTCGTTCGCGCGCTCCTGCATCTCGCGCAGGCGATCGGCGGGGGAGCGCTGCCCACCTTCACCCTCACCGGCCTGACCGGACTCCGCATCGGCGGCCGGGTCATCGCCGGCCGCATCGTCCCGGCCCTCTCCCGCGGTGGCGGCATCTTCTTCACCGGTCTCCCCGCCGGCCGCTTCACCGGATTCCGGTGCCGCGTCCGGATCGCCTTCGGAGCCGGTCTCTTCACCCGGTTCGCCGGCCCGGGATTCGCCGTCTTCCGCGCTCTCACCATCCGCGCCTTCGCCGCTCTCGCCCTCTTCATCCGCGCCATCCGGCGGGCTTGCCTCGGACGACGACTCTTCCCCGTCGTCGGTCTGGCTGTCGGTCTGGCTGTCGGTCTGGCCGCTGGCCTCGGACTCGTCATCGCGCGCGGACGCATCCTCATCGTCGGCGGTCCGCTCGCCCGTTTCGCTCTCCGCACCCGCCCCGCGATCCCCGGTGGCCGGGTCCTGGCCCGCTTCGGTTTCGCGCTCATCGCGCTCGGCGTCTTCGTCTTCGCCATCACCTGCGGGAGTTTCGGTCTCCGGGTCGGTCCGGTCCGGCTCGTCCGCGTCCGGATCCCAGTCCGGGTCCCGGTCTGGTTCATCCAGATCCGGAGCGTCCGATTCGTCAGTTTCGGCGGGCTCATCGCGCAGCTGCTCCGCCGCTTCGCGGAGCGCCTCGCGGATCTCCTCGGCATCGAGATCCGCCTGCTCGAGGGCATCGCGCTGCTCCCGCATCCGTTCGAGTTCCCGGGCAAGCCGCTGCGCGAGCTCCTCGTCGATTTCCTCTTCACGAAGGAGGCGTTCAAGGTCACGCCGGCTCATCGGGTCGCGCTCATGGAGCAACCGTTCGATGAGCTCATCATCGAGCCCCTGGTTCCGCAGCCGATCCTCGAGCTGGGCCATCCGTTCGGCGTGGTCAAGAAGGTCCTCCCGCGCCTGCTCCTCCGCGGACCGGTTGAGCTCATCGAGCCGATCGGCCACGGCATCCCGTTCGGCCTCTTCAAGCCCATCACGCTGCCGCAGCAGTTCATCGAGGCGCTCGGCGGCATCGCCGAAATCACCCCGGCGGAGCGCCTCCTCAAACTCGCGGGCGGTCATCGGCGCTTCGCGCGGCTCGAGGCCGGAGAACCGTTCGGTCAGCTTCTCCGCGGATCGTTCCCGGCGCCGGACCTGCTCATCGAGTTCCTCGGCGATCTCGTTGAACTTCGCGGCCGACTCTTCCCGCGTTCGCCGGATGGAGTCCGGGTCGGGCTCGGACGCCGACAGTTGTTCGGCAAGACGGTCGAGGGCTTCGAGCGCCTCGCGTTCCCGCGCGCCGGTCGGGCGTTCCGGACGATCGCGCAGTTGCGCGATCGTCTCGTCGATCGACTCGCGCAGTCGATCCCGCTCCTCCTCCAGGGCGGCCAGTTGCTCGGTTCGCTCCGGGGTGGCGGTGTCAGTCTCCGCCGATCGCAGCGGGGGGAGGAACACCACGCCGACCCAGAGCAGGACGATCAGCCCCAGCGCGGCCGACCACATTCGCGGCCACTGGAGGGGGATGACATTCTGCGGCGAGATCGATCCGGCCAGCTGCTCCGCATCACGGTTGACCAGACCGGCGAACGCCGGGTCGTAGGTCGGCCCGGTCCGTTCCGGAGGCGTGGATGAGTCGGGCACGCGCAGCGAGGTGGCGGTGCTGAACTGATCGCGCAGCCGCATGGCGCGGTCGATCCGGCGGGCGGCCTCGGCGGCAGTCGGCTGCGCCAGGAGCCCCGCGATCACGCCGAGCAGGAACCCGAGCCCGGCGATCGACCAGATGACCAGCGCGGGAAGGTTCAGCAGCAGGGTCCGATCGAGCACAAGGACGACGAGGCCGATGATCACGGCGATCGTCAAGCCGCTCCCGGTCCGCTGCAGGATGCGGTTAAGCGTCCAGCGGCGGCGTACACGGTGAATACATCGATCGAGGCGGGTCATGGGGAGGTCCGTCCTGGTTGTGGGCCCGGTCGGGCCGGGTCGGCCTGGGGGGAGAGATTCCGGCCGGCGGACCCGGCCGGCGCGACCTGCTCCTGAATAGTACGGCTTCAGAGCATGCTAGGATCGCGCCGCGGGTGAATCACGCTTTTCGGGCCGGATGATTGCTCTGGCGCCCGGCCGCGCGACGGACTGCTTCGCCCGGACGGGACGAAGCTTGGCACCTGAACCCGCACCCGTCATACCAGTTCCACTTCGGAATCAGGCGTCGGGAGACGAGCTGCGGAGGAGGGCAAAGTAACGGAGTATCGAAGTAACGGAGTGACGAGGTGGGTGAATGGTGGCACGAAGGGGCGCGGTCAGCCTGGTGACTCGCCGTTCGTGCCGGGCAGGTTCGAGGTTTGTCAATCAGGATCAGCTCAAAACAGGTCAGCTAAAAAAGGTGCCGAAAGGTGCGAACGAAGGAAGAGACTCGGCCGTAAAAGAGTTGTTCCCACGGCACGAGAGAGCTCGTCGACGGGCACGCGACCGACCCGGGACGACCCGGGACGACCCGGGACGACCCGGGACTGGTTACAGAAACTGGCTCCGGGGACTGGCTCCCGGGACTGACGAGCAGGCAGGCAATCAACGGTACTTCTCCTTTTCCCCCATGTGGGTCGACCGGGCATGTCCCGGTCGATCCATTTTTTGGCGCTTCGGAAACTGCGCGAGTGACCCGCAGGGACGAGAGGTACTCAGCGAAGGCACGAAGGGCCGCGGCGGTCAGGCTGGTGCTTCGCAGCTTGTTCATGTCCGGGGAAGTGCGGGGGCTCAATCGGTGGATTTCGTTTCACGCCGGTGAGGGGAGCGAGTACACTTCTGAGTATGCGTCAGACTACGCTGAAGGCGGCCGCCGGCGGGCGGAGAGACGGACCCGATCGCGAGCGGCTGTCGCGCGGCCGGTTCTCACGGCGAGCGCCGGGATGGTTCTATTCGGTGCTGCTCTTCGCGCTGGCGATCGGTGCTCTTCCCGGAGGACCGAGCGCGCTCGGCACACCCGGTGAGACGGCCTCGGATGACCCTCCGGTACGCTCGCTTGCTCCGGAGTTCACGGAGCCGGCGGAGGTGGTCCACGCTTCACTATTCACTCCGGAACTCCTTCTTCCGGCGACGGCCCAGCGGGGACGGACCCCGCGCGGCCGGGGTGGGCAGCAGCAGCAGGCGTGGTGGGACCGGGCGAAGGAGGGGCGAGTCGGACGCTACTGGATCAAGAGCGACCTTTCCGATGAGCGGACCCGTGAGCTGGGGCAGAATCTCAACCTGATGTTCGACCACTTTCTGCGGGTGCTGGGCAACCTGCAGCTTCGCGGAGAAGAGCACTTCAACGTGCTCATGTTTCAGTCGCGCGATGACTATCTGTACACGCTTCAGTCGCGGTGGGGGATCAACGGCATCGGGTCCGCCGGCATGTTCTTCGTCCATCACGAAGGTGGCGGCCTGGCGTTCTGGGTCGGCGACACCCCCTGGTCGCGGGTCATCCATACGGTTCAGCACGAAGCGTTTCATCAGTTCGCCCACAGCCGCTTCGGCCGTGACCTGCCGATCTGGGTGAACGAGGGTCTGGCGGAGTTCTTCGGCGAATCGGTTCTCGTGGGGCGCACGCTGGTGATGGGGCAGTCCAACCTGCGCGTGCTGCACGACATTCGCAGCGACATCGAGGAGGGTCGCATCATTCCGTTCCGGGAGATGATCACCATGAGCAGCCAGGAGTGGCTGGATTCCGTCCGCCGCCTCTCCGCCCGTACGCAGTACAACCAGGCGTGGTCGATGGTGCACTTTCTGATCTACGGGGAGAACGGGCGGTACCAGAGCGCCTTCGAGCGCTACCTGGCGCTCATGAACCGGGGCCATACCTCCGAGCAGGCCTTTACCACCGCCTTCGAGACCAACAACCTGGATGCGTTCGAGAGGCGGTGGCGCGAATACGCGATGACCGCGCGCCCGAGTGCGTTCGTCACCGCGATGGAACGCGCGGAGTTTCTCGCGGCGGGGATCCTCGAACTGAGCAGACGGGAGATCTACCCGGAGACGCTGGAAGAACTGAAGGAACAGTTGCGGGCCATCGAGTTCACCTACAACCTGCAGTCGCAGCACGTGTCGGTGACGCTCAAGGCCAGTGACGATGCGCTGTTTGAGATCCCCCGGGATGAACTGGCCCGGGAAGCGCCCGTCTTTGAGCTGACGCAACTCGACCCGCGCCGGATTCCCCGCCGGGAACGGCAGCTCGAGGAAGAGAACCCCACGCCGCCGCTCCTGCGAACGCGCCACCTGCGGCCGCATGAGCTGGGGGTGAAGTGGATCCGGGACCGCGACGAGAACACGTTCTCCTACGAGATCATCGCCCACTGAACGGGTCCGTCTGCGTGCACACCTCCGTGCCTTCTTGCCATCCCGCACGGCCGACTCCCTGCGGCCCTCTGTCCGTGGCACCCCGGTACAGACGCTCGGGCGCGCACCGACGGGTGCCACTGCCAGCGAGCGCAGCGAGTCGGCAGTGCGGGCGCGCGGAACGTTCACTGCGTTCGGTCCGCTCCGGGCGCGCAGGACAGCTTCGGAATGTCCCGATGACGGACAATGTTGATCGGGAAACCGTCGTTCCATCCCGCACGGCCGACTCCCGGTGGCCCTCTGTCCGTGGCACCCCGGTACAGACGATCGGGCGCGCACCGACGGGTGCCACTGCCAGCGAGCGCAGCGAGTCGGCAGTGCGGGCGCGCAGAGTGCTCACTGCGTTCGAGAAGCGCTCAGCGCCGTCCACCACGTCCGTCACTCCGTCTCTCCGTTACTTCGTAACTCAATCACTCCTCCCGTGCTTCGTGCCTCTGCTTCTCCCCGGTTGACGTGTCACAGTCCCGATAACCCGACCGGGTTTTCCGGTTTCTTCGGTCAATCGCCGGTCAATCACTCCGGCGATTCGGTCGATCTGATGTATCAGACGCGGCCGATCGTGCGAGAGAAGCTCGGGGAGAGTCCCGGCCGTGTCAGGGCGCCTATGTCGGACCAAGCAAAGAAAACCTCCAGGCTGAATCCGCTCAAGCTGCTGGTGCCGGCGCTGGTGGCCGGTTGTCTGGTCGGCGGACTCCTGCTGCTGCTGAAGCAGGACCCACCCGGGATGTCGGTTTCAGAAGTGCACCGGGAGGTTCAGCAGGTGCTGCTGCACAAGAGCCGGAGACCCGGTCTGGAAGATGGCGGCCAGTTCGGCTCGTGGTGGATCAGCGCCAGCGGCGTGGACCCGGAAACCGGCGAATACAAGAACTTCCGCATGCGGAGCGGATCCCTGCGCCTGGCGTCCGAACGGGCGCAGTTGCGAATCTACCCCGACGACGACGCGATTGATTTTCTGCTCACGCGCGTCGTGCTCACCGTCCTGCCGGGCGGCCCGGTGGACCGGCAGGGCGATCGCCGGGGGGAGAGCTCCCTGCTCGACCTTGATCAGTACGTCCTCGGCCCGATGCCCTACCACACGAAGATTCTCTCCGATGACACCCTGGACGGAGCAGATCCGCTTCTGCCCGGACTCGCGCGGGTGCCGGAGGACTGATGCCGGGAGCGGAACCGAACCTCGGCGCTTATACGAATCCCAGATTCAGACTCGGGTGCGAAAGGAGATTCACCGCGGAGGGCGCGGAGAGCGCGGAGAAGGGCAGAGGAGATGAGAAAGGGAGTGACGCAGTGGGAGATTGGAGGCGCCAGCCTGCGGCCCTCCTCCGGATGCCTTTGCTGAACGCTTTCGTCCCTGCCGGTCACTCTCGCCGATTCCTGACGCGCCGCCATTGATCGCGCCAGCGTGTCTTTTCGTCCCACTCCGCGTTCTCTCCGCGTCCTCCGCGGTTATTGCACTGCTCGTCCGGATCTGATCCTGGAAAAGGTATCAGTTGTTTGCCGGAACGCGGTAGATGACGCCGCGGGCCCGCTCTTCGCCGGCCGAGTCGGAGGGCGGGGCGTAGATCCCGACCAGGCCGTCAAGCCCCGCCTCGCGCATGAGCGGTTCGAGCCGACTTGAGATCGAACCTTCGGCTTCGTGGAGCGGGGAGGGCAGGTGCGGCCGGGTGCGGGCTTCGAGCTCCGTGTCCTCGATGATCGTCCAGCCGTTCAACTCGAGCATGCGGTTCATGCGGTCGGCCTGCCGACGGATCTCCGGTGACCGCCGGGCCGGGTGATCGTTGACCCAGAGCACCGATGCGCCGCCGGCCGGCGCGGGCAGCGGCCGGAGCCAGCGGCGCTGGGAGGCATGGTTGCGGTTCGAGTGATAGTGGTCGACCGAACGCTCGTCTGCGGAGTCCATGATGCGAAGAAATCCCTGGAGTTCGTTCTCGGCAAGCCAGTCCTCGATGAGATCCCGCATGCCGGCATCGGCCCCCGGGGTTCGCCACGCCCGGATCGCTTCCGTGACCTCTTCATTCAGCAGTTCCGGATCGTTGACGACGCGGTAGCCGGCCTTCTCGAGCGATTCGATCGTGCCGCGGTGCGGTTCCGGACGCGGATCGATCGACCCGTCGGCGGCAAAGGGGACGAGAAGAACGGGCGGGAGGTGATCGCCGACCAGGAAGTCCACCTTCCAGCCGTCGTCGCGCGTGATGCCGGCCGGCGCCGAAGCCGGGCTCACGGACGGGCGCTGACTGGGCCGCGGGCCGCCCCCATTGAGCGCCATATAGACCACCCAGAGACCGACCGAGAGAACCAGCGTCGTGATGATGAAGACCGAGAAGTGGGCCCGCTCGGTCGGGCCCTCATTGCGGGCGCG
>SLDM01000270.1 GCA_007125255.1 Phycisphaerales bacterium | reverse complement strand
CGACGTCGCCGCTTGCGCCGGGGCTTCCCGCCCTCCCCCTCCTCACCGCCGCCGTCGCGGGCCGCCTTCGGCGAATCAATCCTCTCCGATCCGGCCTTGTCCGGTCCGGGCTTCTCCACTCCGGGCTTCCCGGATGACGGCGCGGCCCCTTCGCCCTTGCGACCGCCACGCGGTTTGCGGCGACGGCGTGGTTTCCTGCCCTTCTCACCGGCATCGGTCTGCTCATCCTGCCGCTTGCGCTCCGGATCGGTCTCGCGCGATCGGGCCCGGAACTCATCCTGCTGCTGATCCTTGCTCTTCCGCTCGCCGCGTTTGCGCTGGCGCCCGCGTTTTCGGTCATCCGTACGGTCCTTGAGGTCCTTCTCGGAAAGACCGCGCAAAGGATCGGCTTCGTGCTCGGGCTTGGTGAGCGATCCGGGTGCGGGGCAGTTCTCCGGATCCATCAACTCTTCGACGGGCACCGCGATCTCGCGATGATCGT
The DNA here is from genome assembly GCA_007125255.1 of Phycisphaerales bacterium. Lineage (GTDB taxonomy): Bacteria > Planctomycetota > Phycisphaerae > Phycisphaerales > SM1A02 > SKZB01. The sequence continues at coordinate 6,424 of SLDM01000270.1, read as the reverse complement.
GCTCCAACCGCACCAGCGCGAGCTGGACGAGAATCTTCGAGTCCACCACCACGCCCGGGCCTTCAGAGGTACCGACGCGCTGGTTGCGACGGGGCAGGTTCTTCTTCAGCTCCTTGTACGTCTGATCTTCGTACCGCAGACAGCACATCAGGCGACCGCACCGACCGGAGATCTTGAGCGGGTCGAGCGTCGCCTTCTGCACCTTGGCCGACTTCATCGAGACCGGCTTGAGTACTTTGAGGAAGTTCTTGCAGCAGCAGTGCTGGCCGCAGCGTTCGTAGTCCGCGACGAGGCGCGCTTCGTCGCGGGCGCCGACCTGCCGCATCTCGATGCGCGTCTTGAACTCCGAAGCCAGCTGGCGGACGAGCTCGCGAAAATCCACCCGTTCCTCAGACATGTAGTAGAAGGTGAGCAACTCGCCACCGAGAATGGCTTCGGATTCAACGAGTTTCATCGGAATCCGGTATTCACGGATGAGCTCCCTGCACCTTTTGATCTGGCTGGGCTGTTCCTGCCCGAGGGCGGACTGGCGGTTGAGGTCCTCCACGGTGGCGACGCGGAGGATGCGACCATTGGAGTAGAACGGGTAATCCTTCCCGCCGGAGTTCTCGATGTAATCGAGCAGTTCCCGGCGGGTGATGGACTTGGCGCAGCCGGCGTTCTCGCAGGTGGTGGTGAGCATCTCGACGAGCTCAGTGCCGCGGTGGGTCCGGGCGACGAGCTTCGAACCGCAGCCGGGCTTGGCGTCGCCGTCGTAGGGATACTCGCCGATCAGTTTCATGAAGCCGAACTTGACCACAATGGTCTTGGGCGATTCGAGTCGGTCGTAGATTTCCTGATCGGTCATCTCCGATCGATGGTGCGGATCGGCATCGGCCTCGAAGACGGGCAGGGGCACAATGGACATGAATTGAATCTTTCAATCATCGCGCACGACGAGGCCCACCGGCGTGTGCCATCGGTCGTGAAGGGGCAAAGTGTCGTCAGGATAGGGTTTTCAGTGCCGGCGGCCCTCCTGACGGGAGCGGTGCCGGTTCCAGACGCGATGATGGGACGATTGTATCACCTGAAGCCCGTGGGGACGAGCGGCGGTGGGAGGAAGGGATGGGGAGAGTGAGTGATGGAGGAGCGACGAAGCGACGGAGGGACGGAGGGGCGGAGGGTTCATGATTGCTCGTCGGCGCCGCGGAGGCGCACGATTGCCCGTCGTCCCCGCGGAGGCGGGGACCCAGGGGGCGAGCGGGACGCTCTCGGCGCGGAACTGGTTTCCCTCCTCCGCGTGAGACGGCGTGGTGGCGTCCGTGTCCATGCGGGCATCAACACCACATCTCGCACATCGCACTGCTCGGCTTATGATTGGCTCAGTCGTTGCAGACGGCTCACGGGCCAAGGCGTTCCTAACCTCCGATTCGCGGCCATTCAATGCCCAGAGCAGGCAACAAGGCGTTCGCGAGCAATAACATTGCCACCGATAGCCCATAGTTCGCGGCAAGAACACCTACTGCAATTTGCTCCCACGTAGGATTTCTCGTGCCTGGCACACCTCTGCGCAACAGGATCAGTACGACTGCAGCCGAAAAGGGCGGCAGGAACATCCCCCCATAAAGACCACCGATGGCAACTGGATGCGTCGACAGGCCAAATTGCCCGGGAGAATACAGGATGACTGTCGTGCTGAACAGGAATGCCGGAAAGAGCGCAACGGCAAGAAGAATGGCTTTTTGAGATCGATCTACTGGCGGCACTGACGTCAGATTGCCGTTCAAGAGGGTGCCACATTCTGAACACTTTGCCGTACCGCCTGGTTCCTTCCACACACCATACCCGCATGATTTGCAATACTTCCGGGCCATGACTCACACCTCAGTGACTTACGCCCACAGTGACTCACGCATGTCCGGCGCAGGGGTTGGCTGAAACGTCATCTGCGTCGCTGGAAAAGGCGGCAATGAACTCTCTGGACAATCGCAACGGCTAGATCTGCTCATTCCTATGTTGCAAAGCAAATCTATGGGGCAGGCGGACAGGGATTTGGTGTACATTCAGGGCCCTGCTCCCCGGCATCCGTCAGCTCCGGCTTCGCCGCGGCCCCGATTTCAATTCGTCGAGATCCTTGCGCTTGCGCTTCGAGAAGACCAGGCGAATCGGTACCTCGCTGTACGGCAACTCCTCGCGGAGGCGGTTCATCAGGAACCGTTCGTAATTGCCCTCGAAGAGGCGAGGATCGTTCACCACCATCACGATCGTCGGTGGATTGACCTCGACCTGCGCGACGTAGAACAACTTGGCCTTCGTCCCGAGCTTGGACGACGGGCCGCGCTCGGTCAGGATGCGCTCGATCACCGAGTTCAACCGTCCGGTGGTCTCACGGTGGTTCGCCTGCTCCTGAAGGTTGAACGCCATGGCGATCATGTCGCCGAGCCCCTCACGCTTCTCCGCACTGATATACACGATCGGGGCATAATCAAGACCGCGCAGCTCGCGGGTGATGTAGTCCAGATAGTCCTCGGGAGAGACCTTCTCTTCAACGAGATCCCACTTGTTGACGACGATCATCGTCGGCCTGGCCTGCCTTTGCAGTTCCTGCGCGAGCTTCTGATCGACCTGCGAGATGTCCGCGGTGGCATCGACGAGGAGGGCCACGACCTCAGCACGCCGAATCGCACCCAGCATGCGTTTGTACGCATAGAACTCGATATCATCGGCAAAGCTCTTGCGCCGACGCAGGCCGGCGGTGTCGATCGCGAGGATCGATCGCCCCTCGATCTCGATGCGCACATCGATCGAATCTCGCGTCGTACCGGCAATCTCCGAGACGATCACCCGCGGTTCGCCGGCCAGGGCATTGATCAGGGTTGACTTGCCCGAGTTGCGTTTGCCGACGATCGCGAGCTTGAGTTCCGGATCGACGTCGGCCGTCGCGCTTCGTTCAATGCCCATCAGCCGTTCGTGCATACGGTCGAGCAGATCGCGTACGCCGTAGCCGTTCTCCGCGGAGATGCAGACCGGTTCGCCAAAACCGAAACCGGCGAGTTCCATGCCATGCACCACCCAGTTCTCGCCGTCGGTCTTGTTCGCCACCGCGAGGACCGCATCGGCGCGGCCGGCGCGGCGGATGATCTGCGCGATTTTTTCATCGAGCGTCGTGCGCCCGGTCTGGGCATCGCCGACGAACAGAATCAGGTCCGCAGCCTGCAGCGCCGTGGCGATCTGCCGTTCGATCTCGGGAGTGAGTTTCGTCAGATCCGCCCCCACATCGTCGTAGCGTTTTCCTTCCGCAACGTAGACGCCGTACCCGCCGGTATCGGCGAGTTCGGCCAGGATGGGCGGCGTACCGCGGGGCGTCTCGACGGGCGGATCGATTTCGATCAGCGTGGTCACACGGTCGCGCGTCACGCCCGGTGTCGGATCAACGATCGACAGGCGCTGCCGCGCGAGCCGATTCAGCAAGCTCGATTTGCCGACGTTCGGCCGTCCGACGATGGCGATGCGGGGCAATCCGCCCCGGCGATCAGATGGAACATGTTCGGGTGACATTGTTCTGATTGTACGCCCTTCCGGAGCGGATCACACCGAGCCGAAGAACGAAGGTGAATCCAGCGGGCACGGAGCAACGAAATGGTGATCGACCCAGTCGCATTGCAATGCTCATCCAGGATCTCCCGTCCGATGAAGCCCGCACTCCGTAAGGGGCACCAGGGCGAAATGACCCGGGAACGCGTGGGTGGCAAGTCCGTCGTGAGAACGATGCCTTCGTTCCGCGCCTGACTCGATGATGGTCTCCGCGCCCCCCTCGTGAAGAGGTCCGGGCATCCAGATCGATTCCGCCAGATCGATTCCGCCAGATCAATTCCGATGGTTTGCAAGTCGCGGGGCAGTTCGCCCTGATCCTGCGAACACTTCGGGAAACGCCGCCTCGACGGTTCATTTGTTCTACCACGGCCTTCCCGCCGTCAATCGTTCCTGACCACCCACCCCCATTTTACCGCCTCCCCTTCTTACTGAAAGTGTAAAGAACCATGAAACGTTTCTTCTGTACGACCTTGACTGCTGCCACTGTCCTCGGCGTCTCCCATGCCGCGCTGGCCCAATGCGGGGCGATGGAGACCGCCGATCGCGCTGATGCACTCGCGCCGGATCATTCGCTCGCTCTCTCCGCGATGTCCGAGCAGCGATCCGACCGGAACGCAGGCATGAACATCGTCGAGACCGCCGTCGCCGCCGGGCAGTTCAACACCCTGGCCACCGCACTCCAGGCGGCCGGGCTTGTCAGCGCCCTGGAGGGTGAAGGACCCTTCACGGTCTTCGCGCCGACCGATGAGGCGTTCGATGCCCTGCCCGAAGGCACCGTTGAAGAGCTTCTCAAACCGGAGAACCGCGATACGCTGCGGCTGATCCTGACCTATCACGTCGTTGCCGCGAAGGCGAAGGCATCGGATGTCCTCGGCATGAATACGGCCGACACCCTGAGCGGGCAGCGCGTTTCGATCGCGGTACGTGACGGGACGGTCCGCCTGAACGATCGTGCCCGGGTTGTCAGAACCGACATCGAAGCGACGAACGGTGTGATTCACGTGATCGACTCGGTCATCATGCCGAACACCCGGGACATTCTCGAAACCGCTGCCGATGCCGGTGACTTCACCACGCTGGCGGGTGCGATTCGCGCGGCGGGGCTGGTCTCGACCCTGCAGGGCAACGGCCCGTTCACGGTGTTCGCGCCGACCGATGAGGCGTTCGCAAAGCTGCCGCGGGAAACAGTTGAGTCCCTGATGCAGACGGAGAACCGCGAGCAGCTCATCGCGGTGTTGACCTACCACGTTGTCTCCGGCCGCGTATACGCCGATCAGGCCCTGAGTGCAGGCCGGGCGGAAACCGTGCAGGGAGGGACTCTGACAATTCGTGACCGCAATGGCGATGTCCGGATCAACGACGCCAAGGTCATCAAGGCCGATATTGACACAACCAATGGCGTGGTTCATGTGATTGATACGGTACTCATCCCGGAATGACGTCGCGGCAACTTGCATTCCGCTCGTAAATTTTTCACCGAACCTTATGATCTCAGACGCCCTGGAGCTACAATCGAGCAGCCTGCGCGGACCCGCTTTGCGGTTCCGCGCGGGTGCTCGCGTCCAGGAGACCCCCGTCGCTGTGCCTGAACAAACGCTTCTACAACGCATCGCGGCCGGCGAACAGCAAGCCGTCAAGGACTGTATCGACCAGTACAGCGGTCTGATCTGGTCGCTCGCGCGACGATTGTCGGGCAGCCCGGCCGAGGCGGAGGAAGGCGTCCAGGAAGTCTTCATTCATCTGTGGGAGCACGCGAATCGGTTTGATCCGACGATTGCTTCGGAAACAACCTTCATTGCCATGCTCGCGCGGCGGCGGTTGATCGATCGTCGCCGCAAGTTCGGCCGCCGGTTGGACTCTGCGCCGCTGCCCGAACGGCCGGTGGCCGGTGATGCGCCGGAGCATGACGCCGCCGAGGTCAGCGACGAGACGCTCCGGGTGCGTGAGGCCATGGACGAACTCCGGCCCGAACAGCAACAGGTGCTGCAGCTGTCGATCATGCACGGGCATACGTACGAGCAGATCGCCCGCACATTGGAGATGCCGGTCGGAACGGTGAAGACTCACGCCCGACGCGGGATGATTCGTCTGCGCGATCTGCTGAAGGATGATCAGGATTCGGCCGATGATGCCGAGACCAGCCATCAGGCACACGCCGCCGGGCAGAAGTCCCAGAAGGAGGTGAAGTCATGAATGCACGCACCTCCGATCGCTACGAACATCTGCAGGAACTGCTCGCGGATCGCGCCATCGAAGGCCTGAGTGTGGATGAGCAACTCGAATTGCAGCAGTTGTTGCACGAGTTCCCTGATGTCAATGCCGATGCGTTCGACCTGACCCTGGCGCGGCTTGACCTCGGCTGCGAGCCGGTCGAGGAACCCGTGCCGGCAGCACTGATGCAGCGGCTCAATGTCCAGGCGGATCGCTGGTGCGATCTGAACCTCGCGGATCCCTCCTCGACCGCGCCCGAAGTGACGGATCGGGCATCGCACCGATCGAACGGCACTGCGGAGCCCGCCGGCGGCAGCGCTGCACCCTCCGCGCCGACAAGCAACGGTGGTTCGCTTTCGTTTCCATCCTGGGGCGGATGGCTGGCCGCTGCCGCGTGCCTGCTGATCGCACTTTTTGCCTGGATGCCCGGTGCATTCGAGTCGCCGAGTCGCGCCATGAGCAAGCTGGCCGGAAGCGCGCCGGACCTCATGATGCTCAGCTGGGACGCCACCGATGACCCGGCGGCGGAAGCGGGAACCGGTGGCGAAGTCTTCTGGAGCAGTGCCCGACAGGAAGGGTACATGCGCATCCGCAACCTGAAGATGAACGATCCGAATGTCGAGCAGTATCAACTCTGGAT
>SLDM01000240.1 GCA_007125255.1 Phycisphaerales bacterium | reverse complement strand
CTCAACCCGGGGGCGCGGCGGCGCCGAAACGACTGACCGTCTCTGATGGTCGGCGGGGCGACCCGCCGCGCCGACGCGGGAAGTTCCGCTAGAATCGCCGGCATGATTGACCCTCGATTCGAACGGCTCGCCACACTTCTCATCGAACACTCCACCTCGATCCAGCCGGGTGAACACCTGCTGATCGAGGCTTTTGACGTTCCCGACGCCGCGGTGGCGACGCTGGTCAAGGCCTGCCGCAGGGCCGGCGGACACCCGCACGTCGCGCTGCGGAGCACGCGGCTGATCCGCGAGCTGGTCCAGGACGCCACGGAAGAGCAGATCAGGACGTGGGCGTTCTGTGACATTGAACGGATGAAGAAGATGCAGGCGTACATCGGCCTGCGCGGCTCGCAGAACGTGAGCGAGATGGCCGGCCTGCCCGAAGAGATCATGAAGATGTACGGCAAGCACTACATGAACCCGGTACACATCGATCAGCGCGTCAACCATACCAAGTGGTGCGCCCTGCGCTGGCCGACGGCGAGCATGGCCCAGCTTGCGCAGATGAACACCGAACGGTTCGAGCAGTTCTACTTCGATGTCTGCACACTGGATTATGAGAAGATGGCCCGGGCCGTCGCGCCGCTGGCCGAGCGCATGGGCAAGGCCGACCGCGTCCACCTCAAGGGGCCGGGCGAGACGGATCTGACCTTTTCAATCAGGAACATCCCGGTCATTCCCTGTACCGGCTCCCACAACATTCCCGATGGCGAGTGCTTTACCGCACCCGTCAAGGAGTCCGTGAACGGCGTGATTCAGTTCAACACGCCGACCATCTTCGAGGGCGAGAGCTTCGAGAACATCCGGCTTGAGTTCAAGGACGGCCGGATCGTCAAGGCGAGCTGTGAAGGCGGTGACAACGATATCCTGAACTCGATCTTCGACACCGATGCCGGCGCGCGGTTCGTCGGCGAGTTCGCGATCGGATTCAACCCGTTTATCATGAAGCCGATGAAGGATATCCTCTTTGATGAGAAGATCGCCGGTTCACTGCACTTCACGCCCGGCCAGGCGTACGAGGATGCGGACAACGGCAACCGATCGGACATCCACTGGGACCTCGTGCTCATCCAGCGCGAGGAGTACGGCGGCGGAACGATTGTCTTCGACGGTGAAGTCATTCGTCGTGACGGCGTGTTCATCGCGGACGATCTGGCGGCTTTGAATCCGGAATCTCTGAAGGGTTGAGCCGTCGTTTACTCGGCGCACTGGTCCGGTGGATGATCGAATCGCCTCAAGAGTTTCCCGGGAGTCCGTCATGTTCCACCGTTCAGACCTGTGCCGGCAATGGCCGGGTGTCCTCCTGGCGATGACCGGCATTCTCGCCGTGTTCGCCGTCTCGGGGTGCGGCAGCGAACCGGAGCCGGTTCGTGAGATGCGGATCGATGTCGCCGAGCGGGAAGCCGATCGCGTCAAACTCATCTTCCACCAGCCGGGAGGGCATGCACCGTTCACACTGCTGCGGAGTGAAGTCGACGATCACACGTGGCGCTTTGACATCAGTGACGGTGCGCTCTCCGGACCGTACTTCGGCGAGCTTGATCCCCGGTTCGTGAGCACGGATGAACTTCTTGATCGCGGCGTAGCCGCATCGGACACCCTGCACGTTCTGACGCCGTCCATCGCAGAAGTTCCGCTGACGCAGATGGTTCTGTGGCGGTTCTCCACAGATGCCATCCTGCTGGCGACGGGCGATGAAGAGGGACTCACTGATTTCCATATGACAGGCCAATTCATGGCAATTCTTCTCGACCGGGGTCTTCTCGACGAGGACCGGTGGGATGAGCAGGACGACCTGGCCGCACGCCTGATCGAACTGTGCCGCACCGGCGCCTCCGGGGGTGAGATTGAATTCGCCGATGAATCAGACGACGAGCGGCGCGTGCGGATGCTTGCCTGTGAGTTGACTTTCCATGACGGTGACGGACATCGCGAAGAGATCTGCCCGCTGCTCGATGACTACTGCCTGCAGCACAACGACGTCCGCGCGTGCAACATGGCCGTTGCCTGTTTCCGGCCCGAGATTCTTCCGGGCCATGACCGCGATGAAGCGAAGAACGAGTTGCAGAAGATCATCGTCCAAGCCGTTCTCGAACGCATTCGAGCCGCCATCCGTGAACAGGCCATCCCTGAACAGGGGGACGGCTCACGCGGATGATTCTCCGGCCTTGCCGCACTCGGGGCACCGCGTGGGACCAGCGGCCTTTCGCTGTGACTGCAGGTCGTAGCCGCACTTCAGACACCAGCCGCGCCGGGCACGACGAAGCCTGCGCACGTCGAAGAAGGCCAGCGGCAGGTAGCTCAGCGTGCCGAAGGCCACCACGCCGAGGATGAAGCCGGGCCAGACCGGCAGGCAGGGCAGCTGTTTCATGCCGTTGCCGTCCTCGCGCTGGATCCATTCGGGCGCTTCGAAAAAGCCTTGCTCGGAGCGCTCGCTTCGCCAGCTTCGACGCTCCATCGCGAGCATGCGGACCGGCCACCCCGCTTCGGTGCGAATGATCCGATTGGTGTTGAGAGGACTCGAGGTGGCGTACCGGCTATCCGACGCCATCATCGTCTGGGTCTCCCAGCCCCGCCCGGCCCGCTCGATCCAGACATACCGATCGAAGTTGGCCTGCCGGTCCAGACGCAGCCGAAGCGGATGATGCTCCTCGGGGGCGGCCGGACCCGCGCGGGAGTCCGTGGTGGTGCGAACCGCCCACCCCCACGTCCAGAGGTAAGTCACCATCATTCCGAAGAGAAGAATCCAGACCACTCGAATCGTTAGACGTTTCATGCCGCACCCCGGTGATTGTTTCGACTGCGAGTGCTTCGATGAGAAGTGTTTCGATGACAAGTGCTTCGATGACAAGCGTCGATCAGGGGGAAGCAGAAAACCCGCCGAGCCACTGCGCGAACCGGTCCATGCCGGTTTCGATCAGATCATCGGCGCAGGCGAAGCTGAAACGAACGTGGCTGCGGCCGATCTCGCCGAAGTCGTCGCCCGGCACGACCGCGACCCTGGCCTCATCCAGCAGGGCGGCGGCGAAGTCCACCGCGGAGTGTACCTTCGCGCCCTTCGGCGACGTCCGGCCGAAGTAAGCGCTGATATCGGGGAAGGCGTAGAACGCCCCGGTCGGCTTCGGACAGACGATACCCTCGATGGCGCTGAGCCGACTGTGAATCAGTTCGGCCCGCTGCGCAAAGGTCTGCCGCATCGCCTCGACCGCCTCCCCGCCGTTGGTCAGCGCCTCGACGATGGCGGGATAGCAGAAGCTGGTGATGTTGCTGGTCATCTGGCTCTGCAGTCGCGTCATCGCCTTGATGAACGCGCCGTCGTCGCCCGGCACACAGGTATACCCGATGCGCCAGCCGGTCATGGCGTACGCCTTGCTCAACCCGCCGATGGTGATCACGCGGTCGGCGATCGATTCGAGCGAACCGAGTGAGAGGTGTTCGATCCCGCCGTAGATGAGCTTCTCGTACATCTCATCGGTCAGGATGACGACCTGCGGGTGGGCATCCAGGACGGCGGCGAGCTCGCGCAGTTCCTCCGGTGAGTACATCGTGCCGCACGGATTGGAGGGGCTGTTGATGATCAGAAGGCGCGTGCGATCGGAGATCGCCGCTGCGAGCTGATCCGCGGTGATCTTGAAATCGTTCTCCACCGCGCCGGGCAGTTCCCTCACGATCCCGCCGGCGAGTTCGATGATCGGGCGGTAACTCACCCACGCGGGGGTGGGCAGAAGAACTTCCTGCTCCTTTCCGGGATCGAGCAGGCACTGGAGGGCAAGGTAGATGGAGTGCTTGCCGCCGACGTTGATGATGATGTCTTCGGGTTCGCAGTGAATGTGATTCTCATCGCGCAACTTGGTTGCGATCGCCGCCCGGGCCGCCGGCTCACCGGCGACGGGGGCGTAGCGGGTCCGGCCGGCCCGCAGCGCTTCGATCGCCGCTTCCTTGATGAAATCCGGCGTGTCGAAGTCCGGCTCGCCCGCGCCGAAGCCGATGACATCCGCGCCCTCCGCACGGAGTTCCTTCACCCTGGCGGTGATGGCCAAGGTCGATGACCCGGCAAGTCGGGCCACACGATCGGATAGCGTGAGAGCGCTGGTCGCAGGCATGATTCACTCAGGATACCCGCGCCAGGCCTCCGGTGTGACCCCAGGCACGCGAAATCCGGTTCCTGTGGCCCGGCGCGATGGTTTTTTCTACCATGGTGAGGCCCGGCGGCGTCGACCACGGACCAACCGGCGAAGCGAAGAAGGAACTCTTCCCCGCTCCCCCTCCGCGGGACGGGCGGCCACACCACGGGAGCCACCATGCCCACCAGGACTGCAAGCAAACGATCAACCACCACCGAGAAGGTCGCCGAGCGTCGCGTGACCGAAGTCGTCGCCCCGGAGAATGAACGCCCCATGCGCAAGACCATCGACCTCGGTGAAATCGAAGACCTGCAGATTCTCAACGAAGAGGGGGAGGTCGATGAAGCGCTCGATCCGAATCTCAGCGAGGACGAACTCAAGAAGATTCACCGCGCGATGGTGATGACCCGCAAGTTTGATATCCGCATGCTCGCCATGCAGAGACAGGGGGAGATGGGGACGTTCGCGCCGGGCCTCGGCCAGGAAGCGACCCAGATCGGACAGGTCTACCCGCTCAATTCGAAGGACTGGTTCAGCCCGTCGTACCGTTCGTTTGGCGCTCAGCTTTGGCGCGGCTGGACGCTGGACGGGCTCATGCTCCTCTGGGCCGGGTACTACGAGGGCTTCGAGATTCCTGAAGGAGTCAACGACACCCCCTTCTCGATCGTCATCGGCTCCCACGTCCTGCCCGCCACCGGACTGGGCATGGCCGCGAAGATCCGCGGCGACAAGTCGGTCGTCGTGACCAACTTCGGCGATGGGGCCAGCTCACAGGGCGCGGTCGCGGAAGCGTTCAACTTCGCCTCCGTCTACAAGGCGCCGGTCATCTTCGTCCTGGAGAACAACGGCTGGGCGATTTCCATCCCCGCCGAAAAGCAGGCCGCGGTGCGGGAGTTCGCGCGGCGCGGGGCGGGATTCGGAATCCCCTCGATCCGCGTGGACGGCAACGATATCCTCGGCATGATCGTCGCCGCGCAGCAGGCCGCCGATCACGGACGGGCCGGCAAGGGACCGTACCTCATCGAAGCGGTCACCTACCGGATGAGCTACCACACCACCGCGGACGATCCGAAGGTGTACCGCAAAGATGACGATGTCAAGGCATGGGAGGCGAAGTGCCCGATCCGCCGGTTTGAAATCTACCTGCGGAACAGGGGGATTCTCGACGATGCCGACTTCGAAAAGATCGGCAAGGCGTGTGAGGCAGAGATTCTCGAAGCCCGTGAGAAGTTCCGCGCCCGCGCGAAGGCGAAGCCGCGGGAGGTGTTTGATTATCTCTACGCCGAGATGCCGCCCGAGCTGAAGGAACAGCAGGAAGAATACTTCCGCAAACTGGACCGCAAGGGCGTGGAGTGACCCGCTGCGATGCGCCGCGGAATTCCCTCGGTCGGTTGAGGCGATCGCCCGCGGTCCGTGGCCGCCCGGCTGAAACCGATTCTTCCCTCTCCGCCCCTCACCCCACCGCGAAACATCTCTTCAGATTTGTAGCCCCCGTAATCGCCGAGTAAGGAAACGAACACGATGCCGCAGATGACCATGGTTCAGGCCCTCAACCTCGCCCTCGATCAGTCGATGGAGTCTGACGATCGCGTCTGTCTGATGGGTGAAGACATCGGTGTCAATGGCGGCGTCTTCCGCGTCACCCAGAACCTGCTCGAAAAATACGGCGAAGACCGTGTGCTGGACACCCCCCTCGCCGAGTGCGGCATCATCGGAACCGCGGTGGGGATGGCGATGTACGGACTCAAGCCGGTTCCCGAGATCCAGTTCTCCGGCTTCACTATGCAGGCGTTTGATCAGATCGAGCAGAACATGGCCCGCATGCGCAACCGCTCCCGCGGCCGGTACCCCATCAGCATGGTCATGCGCGCACCCTACGGCGGCGGCATCCGCGCCGTCGAGCATCACTCCGAATCGCGCGAAGCGTACTGGGCGCATACGCCCGGCCTGAAGTGCGTGATCCCCTCCGGTCCGCGCAGTGCGCGGGCTCTCCTCAAGGCGGCGATCGACGATCCCGATCCGGTGGTCTTCTACGAACCCAAGGCGGTCTACCGCGCTTTCAAGGAAGAGGTGCCGGATGAACCGGAATCGATGGAGATCGGCAAGGCGAAGATCGCTCGGGAAGGAAGCGACCTGACGATGATCGCCTGGGGCGCGATGATGCGCCCGGCCGCGGAAGCGGCGGACGACCTCGCGGACCTGCACGGTATTGACGTCGAGCTGATCGACCTGCTCTCGATCAAGCCGATGGACACCGAGACGATCGTGAACTCGGTCAGCAAGACCGGCCGGTGCCTCATCGTCCAGGAGGCGCCGCAGACGTGCAGCGTGGCGAGCGAGATCATCGCGCGTATCAACGACAATGCGTTTGAGTACCTCATTGCGCCGGTCAGGCGCGTCAGCGGCTACGACATCATCTTCCCCTACTTCCAGACCGAGCAGCACTATCTGCCCGATCCGGATACGGTGATTGAGGCGGCGAAGGATGTGGTGAAATGGGAGTGACGTGAAAGGCACGAAGGCACGGAGGAGCGGGAGTGATCGCAAAGGGCGCCGACTGGGCGTCGTACCTCAGTTCGGTGATCGTCTTTCCATCTCGCACGGCCGACTCCCTGCGGTCGCTGGCCGGGGCACTGCCTGAGAAGGCACGAAGGCACGGAGGCAGGAAGGCACGAAGGAGCGGGAGTGATCGCAAAGGGCGCCGACTGGGCGTCGTACCTCGGTTCGGTGATCGTCTTTCCATCTCG
>SLDM01000055.1 GCA_007125255.1 Phycisphaerales bacterium | reverse complement strand
GTATCTGCTGACCACACTCGATGCGCCGAACGGGACGCTCGTGGCGGTGGACCTCAACCATCCCGAGCGCCGGAACTGGCGCGTCGTGCTGCCCGAACGTGATGATGCGGTGCTGCGCGGCGTGAGCGAAGCCAGGGGCATGATCGTCGCGTCGTATCAGAAGAACGTGGCGACCCGGCTCGAGCGGTTCCGTACCGACGGGACGGCCCTCGGCGCGATCGAACTGCCCGGGCTCGGTTCCGCCGGAATCTCCACCCACCACGATCGCACCGAAGCGTTCATCACCTACACCAGCTACAACGAGCCGCGGAGCATCTACCGGGTGAATCTGCGCACGGCGGAGATGGAGTTGTGGGAGCGGCCGGATGTCCCGGTCGACCCGGAGACGGTCCTGGTCACGCAGGAGTGGGCGACCTCGGCCGACGGCGAAAAGATCCCCATGTTCATCGTGCACCGGAAAGGACTGGAGCGCAACGGGGAGAACCCCTGCGTGCTCTACGGCTACGGCGGGTTCAATATCTCGATGACGCCGTCCTTCAGCGCGACCAACTTTCCCTGGTACGAGAACGGCGGCGTCTACGTGGTGGCCAATCTGCGCGGCGGCGGTGAGTTCGGCCAGGACTGGCACCGCGCGGGGATGCTGGAAAACAAGCAGAATGTCTTCGACGACTTTCACGCCGTGGCGGAGCACCTGATCGAGCGCGGGTACACCTCGGCGGATCGCCTGGGGATTCTCGGCGGATCCAACGGCGGGCTGTTGACCGGCGCCGCGATCACCCAGCGGCCGGAGCTGTACCGCGCGGCGATCTCGGCCGTGCCGCTCCTGGACATGATCCGCTACCACGAGTTTCTGATGGCCCGGTTCTGGATCCCCGAATACGGCTCATCGGAGGATCCCGAGCAGTTCGAGTGGATTCACGCGTATTCTCCTTACCACAACGTTCAAGAGGGCAAGGCGTATCCCTCGGTCCTTCTGACCGCCGGTGAGAACGACGCCCGGACCCATCCGCTGCACGCGCGCAAGATGGCGGCCATCCTCCAGGAGAAGGCCGCGAACGATCCGTGTGAGCGGCCGATCCTGCTCTGGGTCGATCGGGACTCGGGGCACGGTCGGGGCAAGCCGCTTCATCTGCGCATTCGCGATCTCGCCGATCGCTGGTCGTATTTCATGTGGCAGCTTGGCATGGACTATGATTGATCCATGAACCGCGTGCTCTTCTGGCGATTCATCTGCCATCTGATCGCGGCCGTCGCGCTGGTGAGTGCGGCCCTGTTCTTTGTCTTCCACGAGGACAAGGCCCTGGCCTCGCTGCTGGTTCTGGTCGCGGTGATCCTCTGCCGGGTCCTGATTCTGAACGTGGCGTACGGGTATTTCGGCCGGGACGATGAAGAACCACCGCCGCCGTGAGGGGACTGGGGAAGTGACGAAGTAACGAAGTTACAGTGGGACGAAAGGGGGGAGACTTCGGCAGGGGCCTGATTCGGTCATTCCCGCGGAAGCGGGAATCCAGGCGGGACGCGCCAGGAGCGACCCGCATACCGAAAGCGTCCTGCACGCCCCCTGGTCCCCGCTTACGCGGGGACGACGCAATGGCCGTCACTTCGTCACTCCGTCACTCCGTCACTTTCTTTCCCTTCATGCCTCCGTGCCTTTCCACCGTCCCTTTCCCCTCGCAAAAAAATGTTGCAAAAATGGCCCCTCCCCGACATTTCGGTCTGAATCGCCGCGCGATCCCGACCGATAACGGCGGTATGCATGATTACGATCTGATCTGTGTCGGCTGTGGCCCGGCCGGCGAAAAGGCCGCGACACAGGCGAGCTATTACGGTTTCCGTGTCGCGATCGTGGAACGCAACGTGCGTCCGGGCGGGGCGATGGTCAACACCGGAACCATTCCTTCCAAATCGCTGCGGGAAACGGCGCTGCTCTGTTCCGCCTTTCACCGCCGTCCGCTGCCGGGCATGAACTTCCGGGTCGATCACGCGTTCTCCATGAACAAGTTCATGGCCCGGCGTCATCTCATCGAGGCGCAGGAGCACGACCGTATCGAGGCGTCCTTCGACCGCCACGGCATCACGGTCGTCCACGGAGAGGGGCGACTGGTCGATCCGCACACCGTCGCGGTGACGGACGCGAACGGCCATGAGCGCACGATCAGCGCGTCGAACATTCTGATCACGACCGGCTCCTCACCGCTGCGGCCGGACCACATCCCGTTTGACGATCGAAACGTGGTCGAAGCCGACAGTATTCTCACGCTCGATCACGTGCCCTCCTCACTGGTGATCGTCGGAGGTGGGGTCATCGGTACGGAATACGCCTCGATGTTTGCCGAGATCGAAACCAGCGTCACGCTGGTCCATCACGGCGCGGAGATCCTGTCGTTCCTGGATGGAGAGTGTCGCGAGCGCCTGGTCAGCTCGATGAAGCGCCAGGGGGTGAACTTCGTGCTGGAAACGACGGTCGACGCAGTCAAGGTCGATTCGTTCGGCTCGGTTCGCGTCAGCCTGTCGAACGGCGAGAAAGTGGAGGCCGACACGCTGCTCTGGGCCGCCGGACGACAGAGCAACACCCGTGGCATCGGCCTCGAGGAGGTCGGCGTGGCGATGGGCGATCGCGGTCTGATCCTGGTGGATGAACAGTACCGAACCAGCATTCCGTCGATCCGTGCCGCCGGAGACGTGATCGGCTTTCCCGCGCTGGCGGCGACGTCGATGGAGCAGGGGCGTATCGCCGCCTGCTCGATGTTCAACATCGATTTCAAGACGAAACTGGCTTCGACCACGCCGATCGGCATCTACTCCATTCCCGCGATCTCGATGGTCGGCAAGACGCCGGAGCAGGCCCGGGCGGAATTCCACGATATCGTGATCGGCCGCGCGGAGTACCGATACAACGTGCGCGGCCGCATGCTCGGCGATGAGGAAGGCCTCTTGAAATGCGTTTTCGATCGGCACTCGCGCGAACTGCTCGGCGCGACAATCATCGGCGAGGACGCGACGGAGCTCATTCATCTTGCGCAGAGCGCGATCTCTCACCACGCCGGCATCGACTACTTCATCAATGCCTGTTTCAACTATCCCTCGCTCGCCGAGCTGTTCAAGTACGCCGCCTACAGCGCGCTTCAGGCCATGGCCCGGGAGGATGCAGGTGAACCTGCATCCGATCACCGGGCGACGGCCGCGTGAAGCGCGGAGGATGAAGGGCGTTACTGAGTCAGTGTGATCGGGCCGTTGGGCGGATCCGGACACGGGCCCCAGTTGTTCAGCAGCTGGAGCAGGTCGAAGACGTTCACCTGGTCGTCGCCGGTCAGGTCGGAGTTGCATCCGGGACAGGGACCCCAGTCTTCGAGCAACTGGAGCAGGTCAAACACATTGACCTGCATGTCCAGGGTGAGATCGCCCTCACAGCACGGGCCGGTGTAGGCCAGGTTCGCGTTGGCCAGGGCCGCCTCACAGCCGTTGCCGTAGGTCATGCCGTCACAGCCGCAGACCGGATCATAGATCGCGGGACAGGCGAATTTCCCCTCGGGAATCTTCGGAAGACACAGGCCTTCGCCACCGCAGTCACCCAAGGATTTCGCGCAGAAGAATCCGTCACCGCACTCCGCATCGGCGAAGCACGCCGGCGTGCCGTTATCCGGGCACTCTCCGGTCGAAGCGATGCTCGCGCCGACGACGGAGGCGAAGCACGGGTTGCTGTAGGTGACGCCGTCGCACCCGCAGACCGGGTCATAGATGAGCGGGCAGAAGATCGGGCCGGGCCCGGGCAATTCGATGCAGGTGCCTTCGGCATCGCACTCACCGAAGGGTGTCTGGCAGGTAAAGCCGTCGGGGCACTCGCGGTCATCGAAGCAGCTCGTTCCCGGGTCATCGCCGCATTCGCCGGAGTAGGCCACGTTGACTCCGGCGAGCCAGGCGAAGCAGGCGTTGTCGTACGTGTTGCCGTCGCAGCCGCAGACCGGATCGAGGATGAGCGCGCAGGCGTAGTCATCGCCCGGAATCGCATCGCACTGACCGATGCCCTCACAGGCGCCGTCGGGTTTGTTGCAGAACTGTCCGTCGCCACACTGCTCGTCGAGAAAGCAGAAGAGCGGCGGATCGCCGTTGCCGTTGCACTCTCCGGGCCCGGCCACGTTGACCCCCGCAACGAAGGCGTAGCAGTCGTTGCTGTAGGTCTTGCCGTCGCACCCGCAGACGGGGGCCCAGACATCGGGACAGGCGACCTCGTTCGGATCCGGAATCGGCGTACAGACGCCATCGCCGGCGCAGTCACCCGCCGGCTTGTTGCAGAACTGACCGGGGCCGCACTCGGAGTTGGTTGTACAGTCCGCGTTCGCACCCTCGTTCTGGCCGCCCGCGGGCGTTCCGGAAAGCAGCAACAGCAGAGTACAGGCCCCCAGCAGCACCGGCAGATACGTCCACAGTGGCACGGTCGGCGCGCGCAACACCACGTTTTCGCTCCAGATCTTCTTCATGGGATGGTCCTCACATTTCCACGGGTCAACAGGTTCTTCGGGGGCACCCCCGAACCCACATGTTTTCGACTGATGATACGACTGCTCCGGCGCGGAAGGATGAAGCAATGTGCGGTCAGAGTCAGATTTTTGCGAGCCCGCTGCGCAGGCCCAGCGCCGCGGCCAGAGCGCCGGGGGGGACCTCACCGATCCGGCAGGAATGCCCGGAAATCGATTCGGCAACCGCATAGCCGCTGCGGACGGCGCCTTCCATGGTGGCCGGCCAGCCGGTGTCGCACCAGTCACCGGCCAGGAAAAGGTTCGGGATGCCGCCGGGGGCGAGTCCATCCGAGGAAGCGGGACCACCCGGCGCGGCTCCGGGACGGATCCGGTCCACGCCGGGGACCGCCGCGAAGGTGGCGCGCTTCTCCTTGACCGCGCGCACCCGAACCGGCTCCAGACCGCGGGAGGCGGGAATCACGTGGTGGACGTCGTCCAGAACGCGCCGGGTGATTTCCTCTTCCGGAAGCGGCATCCACTCATCGGCGGCGCTGATCACCGCATGGATGTGCTGCCGGCCCTCCCCGTCGGTACCCTTGTTGAACAGCCAGTGCACCCCTCGATCGATGAGGACGAGATGGGGCAGTGTCATCACCGGTTGATCGAAAACCAGATGAACGCCGAGGATCGGGCTGACGGAGAATGACTCGAGCTGTTGCAGCCGCGCATCCGCCTTGCGCATGGCTGCGCCAACGAGTTTATCGAGGCGATCAAAGGGGACGGCGGAGACGATGGTGGGGGACTCGATGAGCCCATGGCCAGTAACCACACCGGTGGCGCGGCGGCCGTCAAAGTTGATCGACTTCACGCTGACGCCGAGGCGCACTGTGCCGCCGGCCTGTTCGATGACCTCGTGGGCGGGATCGTAGAGCGACCAGAGCGGGACGGAGGCCAGCCCCATCGCCGAAGACCACTTGCTCGCGAGAAATCCCTCCTGGAAGACCTGCAGCGCTGCTTCCGCCGAGACGCGTTCAACCGGCAGGTTGCAGGCGCTGACGACGACCACCTGCCAGTAGGATCGAATCAACTCATCCGGCTGTCCGCACTCGCGCAGAAACTCCAGAAAGGTGCGCTCGCGCCACGCGAGCCGCCCGGCACGGCCGAGGCGGATCATTCGCCACATCGCGCGGGCGAGATGACGCTTTTCCTGGCGGGTGTACGATCTGAACCGGCCGAACGAACCGGAGAAGTGCAGCGGGGCGGGGAGCCAGCCGGGCTTGAGTCGGTCGATCAATCCCTGCCCGCGCGTCCAGTAGAGTTCGGTGTGCCATTCGATCGTGTCCAGGACGCCGAGCCGATCGTAGAAGTCGATCAGGTACGTGCAGCACCCCATGAGAACGTGCTGGCAGTTGTCGAGCACATCCCCGGTGCGCGGATCGGTGAAACTCGTGGCGCGTCCACCGAGCTTCTTGCGCGTTTCCAGCAGCGTGACCTCGTAGTCGAGTTCGGTCAGGCGCACTGCGGCGGCGAGGCCGGCCAGTCCACCTCCGATGATCAGGACCCGGCTCACGTCGAAGCCCCCGCCGGCTGCGGCATGCGGAACCACCGGGCCCGCAGCGCGATCAGCCCCTTTTCCATCGCGCTCAGGCGAATGCGGTCTTCCCCGGCGACGCGCTCCGGATGGGATCGCATCTTCTCCAGGAGCCCGCGGTAGATGGCGGTCATCGCCCAGAGGGTGGGGACGCACTCCGGCGTGATCATCCCTTCGAGGGGAGCCGATCGATCGTAGTATGAGCTCGCCCGGTCGATCTGTTTCGAGAGAAAGGCGGTGCAGCGTTTCGGCCGGGACCAGTGGCGCAGCTCACGCGGCGTGATGTCATGGGCGGCAAACTCTTCGAGCGGCAGATAGACCCGGCCTTCATCGAAGTCCTCGCGGAAATCGCGCAGAATGTTGGTCAGCTGAAAGGCGATACCGCGATCGACCGCATGGGTCCGCGCCGCCGGATCGGAATACCCCCAGATTTCAATACAGACCAGCCCGACGGTGGACGCGACGCGGTAGCAGTAGGTTCGCAGTTCCTCGAAGGTCTGGTACGAACTGGCTTCCGTGTCGTCGAACTGACCGGCCAGCATCTCCCCGAAGTGACGGGGCTGCAGGTTGAACTCGGCCGAGACGTGCGCGAGCGCCGACCAGATCGGATCGCCCGCCGGCGGATCTCCGCCGAGCGCGCGGTCGGTCTCGGCGCGGAAGGCGGCCAGTCGCCTGGAGGCGGGGATCGACTGATCGCCGGCTTCTCCGTCCACCAGGTCATCGGCGCGGCGCATCCACGCGTAGATGGCGTAGAGCGCGGAGCGCTGCGGCTCCGGCAGGAGCTTGAGGCCGTAGTAGAAGTTCCGCGCTCTCTTTCGCGTCACGCAGCGGCAATGCTCAAACGCCGACTGGAGATGTTCCGTCGTCGCCACC
>SLDM01000508.1 GCA_007125255.1 Phycisphaerales bacterium | reverse complement strand
CGGCCGGTACCGAACGCCGATGGCTTCCAGCGCTTCGCGACCCCCGGACTCCCGGTCGAGCACGCTCAGGACCAGGGCAATCTCGTGGCCGTGCCGCCGGACGGCTTCGATCGCCTTGATCGTCGATCCGCCCGAGGTGATGACGTCATCGACGATGATGAGCTTGGCCGGTCCGGACGGGCAGAGGCCTTCGATCTCCTTGCGGGTGCCGTGGCCCTTGACATCCTTGCGCACGACGAACGCCGGCAACGCGCGGCCGAGCTGGTGGGCGCGCAGCGACACCGCCGCCACGATCGGCGTGGCGCCCATGTCCATCCCGCCGATGGCATCGGCCTCTACGTCTTGGATCTCATGCAGGAGCGCACTGGTCAAAAGGGAAAGACCGGCACCGGAAAAACTCACCTGCTTGCCATCGCAGTAGTACGAACTCTTCCGGCCGCTGACCAGCGTGAAGGCGCCGCGGATGATCGCATGTTCGTTCAGAAAGTGCGCCAGTTCCGGATACCGGGCGTTCGGGATGGAGGCGGTCGTCGGGGCGGACATCGGGAGCTTCTCAACGGGGCTTTATGAGGAGTTTCGTCGCTCGGGAGAGTATATCGATCACCGGCGTCATCGTTGGGACCGCGCATCCCGTTCCGGCCCTGAGTCCGGCCCTGATTTCGGCCCTGATTTCGGCCCTGATTTCGAATCGTCTCCGGAGCGCGGGCCCGCCGGGCGGTCGGGTGAGGCGGATGGATCGACGGTGGCGGATCCGGGTGGCGAGCCGAGTCGTTCCCGGATCAGGCGCGGAACGCGAAACCGCTTCAGCCACGCCGCCTTGGCCCGCGGCATCCGGTGGTCTCTGCTCGCGCGATGGGACCGCCACCAGCGCCAGACCACGACCGCCGCCACGATGAACACGATGCCCCCGACGATGTAAAGCACCAGGTCGACCAGGTTGCGTTCGCCCATGGAGATCACGACCAGGTAGCCCAGGCCGAGTTGCAGGGAGGCGCTGACCGTGACGCAACTCGCCGTCGCCAGGAAAAACTGCCAGAACGGTAGATGCAGCATGCCGGCGATCGTGATGGTCGGGGTTCGGCTGGCGGGAATGAACCGCGCCATGACGATCACCCAGACGCCGCGCTGTTCGACCTGATGCTTCGCTTCGAGCAATCGTCGGGGATGAATGATGCGCTTGAACCAGCGAAAATGCAGCAGGTGCGAACCGTAGCGGTGGCAGATCGTGAACCACAGGCAGTCCGAACACACGACGCCGAGATACGCCGCGATCAGGGTCGGCCAGAACGGCAACTCGCCGTTACCGACCAGCATGCCCGCGGGAATGATCACCAGGTCTTCTCCGACGGGGAGCCCCAAACCCGACAGCATCAGCAGGAAGAAGACCGCATAGGGGCCGTACACACTCAGATTTTCAGCGACAAAGGTTTCCATGGAGGAGCAGGCCGGCCGGTGGATCATCCGGACGCCGTTGAAGGCGGCCGTTAGTGTACGGCCGCAGCGGTGGATAATCGATTGCCCGGCTTCATCGGCCGCCCTCTTGGGGCCGTCTTCAAGTGGTATCGCGACCAGTCAATACGGATCGATGAGACGAGAATCTTCTGGACTCGGTCGCTCCGGCCGGCTACGTTGAGTGCGGCACCGGGTGGGGGGGAGATCGCCCGACGCGTCACACGCCCATGTTTTCGTCGAGCGGTCGGGGCCCATGCCGATGGGTCCACGCCCGGGACCCGTGCGCAGCGGCGCCCCCGTGTGGGCCGCCGCGGTTGAACCATGAGTGTTCACGCACATGACAATTTCAGAAAGGAAGAGATGAAGATGCAAGTACCTCACTCCCCCAACCGGACGATCGGTTCATTGACCCTCGCCGCGGTCGCGGTGGCCGCGACCGGCCTGATCGCCTCATCCGCCGCGGGTGATGCGTGTGAGCCGACGTGGGACGCCGCGTTCAGTGCGCCCGGCGCGCCGGCCGGCATCGTGTTCGACCTGGCGCCGCATGACTCCGGTCAAGGCGAGGCCCTGTACGCCGTCGGCAGCTTCACCTCCATGGCCGGCGTGAGCGCGAACCGCGTGGCGCGGTGGGATGGTCGGAACTGGTCCAACCTCGGCAGCGGCCTCAGCAACGCGGAGGTGTACGCGGTGAGATCGTTCGCCGGTGATCTCTACGTTGCCGGCTATTTCGATTCCGCCGGCGGCGTGGCGGGAACCGCCAAGCTCGCGCGGTGGAACGGTCAGCAATGGGAGTCGATCAACGCGCAACTCTCGGCGTTCTTCAATCAGCTGTGGGGACTGACGACCTGGGACGATGGCAGCGGCGAAGCGCTTTACATCGCCGGCAACTTCGTCAACATCGGCGGCGTCAATGATGCGAGCTTCATCGCCCGGTACGACGGCGAAAACTTCACCGCGCTCGGGGCTCCGATCGACGGTCCGGTCAACCTGATCATTTTCTCGGCGTATCCGTGGGACGATGGTGACGGCGAGGCGTTGTACGTCGGCGGACGTTTTCTCGAAATCGACGGCAAGCCCGCCAACCGGATCGCCAAGTGGGACGGCGAGAACTGGTCTCCGCTTGGTTCCGGAATCGAGGGCCCGGTGGCGGCCTCTTCGGTGATGGACATCAAGGCCTTCGACGACGGCACGGGCGAACAGCTTTACGTGGCGGGTCAGGCCTTCACCACCGCCGGCGGCGTGGCCGCAGCGCGGGTCGCCCGCTGGGACGGGTCGCAGTGGTCCAACGTCGGCGAGGGATTCAACGACGGTATCGTCTGGGGTCTGGAAGTCTTCGATGACGGAACCGGCTCGGCGCTCTACGCCTTCGGGACGTTCACCGGATCCGGTTCCACACCGCTCAACCGGATCGCGCGATGGAACGGCACGAGCTGGGAAGCAGTTGATGGTGGCGCGAACAACGCGACCTACAACGGCGTGAGCTACGACGACGGCAGCGGGCCGGCGCTGTACGTCGGCGGCGCCTACACCTCTATCGGCGGGGTTTCCGCGAACCGCATCGCGCGGCTTGTCGCCTGTGAACGGGAGGACGAAACGCTTGGCGACCTCAACGGTGACGGCGTGGTCAACGTCTTTGACCTGCTCATCCTGCTCGATCAGTGGGGTCCCTGCGACGACCCGGCGGACTGCCCGGCGGATCTCAACCAGAGCGGAAGTGTCGATGTGTTCGACCTGCTTCTCCTGCTGGACAACTGGGGCTGATCACCGCGCCGAGTTGATCGTTCGTTTCAAACCTCACCGGGCCGGTCTTCGCCAGACGGAGACCGGCCCGTTCGGCTTAAGGCGGGGGCGCTCGTAAAGCGGCGCAGGATGTCGATCACACCGTCGCGTTCCGCGAAGTGGCTCACGTAGTCCGCGGCGCTTCTGACTTCGGCGGTCGCGTTGGCCGGACAGGCGAAAAACCCGCAGACATCGCGCAGCGGAAGGTCGCCGGCGGTATCCCCGATGGCCAGGACGTGCCGGGCATCGATCCGGCGATCGGTGAGCAGCCGCCGCAGCGCGACGCCCTTGTCAATCTCCGGAAAGGTCAGGTTGACGTAGGTCACGGTCCGGTTGACCTTCATCGGCCAGCCCCGCGCGTCGATCAGCTCACGCACGGTCTCGACACGTTCATCCACGGCCGCGCCGCCCTCGGGAACGTAGACCGAGACCATCCCTTCCTTTCCCGCTTCGAAGATCCAGTCCGGATTCGCGCGGTGGAGGTCTTCCCGGAGCTCGGGGAGCATCCCGCGCCGTTCGGCGGTCAGTGCCGGATCCCGCCGCGCCATGTTCTCCGCCAGTGAGTAGGTCAACGCCCCGTGTTCGCAGATCGCCGGGAACTCACCCGCGTGAACGAGGCGCAGCAGCAACTCGACGAACGGTACCGGCCGTCCCGTGGCGATGGTCAGCGGTGGCAGCGCGCTGCCCTCGGCCGCCGCCTGGCGGTTGTACGCGGCGATCGGCTCGAAGTGCGCGACATCCAGCGGCGCGGGCGCTTCGGGCATCAGGCAGCCGTCGTTGTCGCAGACGATCAACTCCAGCGGCGCCGGAGCGGATGACGGCGAGGTCGGGAGGGACGCGGGGATGAAGTCAGGATTCATGTCGGCTAAGGTAGCGGACCGGCCGGTCGGCGGTATACAGAGTCGAGAGGAGCGTGATTGCGAGATGTTGTCCTCATCCGGCAAGCCGGCCCGACCGCTCCGCCGCGTGATCTGCGCGCCGGACAGTTTCAAGGAGACCCTCCGCGCCGCCGAGGCGGCCCGGGCGATGGCGGAGGGGATCGCCGCCGCCGATCCTACCATCGAAGTCGATCTCTGCCCGGTTGCCGATGGCGGCGAGGGGACGCTCGAGGCGCTCCTGCCGGGGCTGAACGGTCGCACGTTCCGCGCCGAGGTGACGGGACCGCGCGGCCGGCCCGTGGAAGCCCGGTACGGCATCAGCGGTGATGGCCGGATCGGAGTGGTCGAGCTGGCCGAGGCGTCGGGACTCGCGCTACTCCCGAAAGAGCTGCGCGATCCGATGCAGACCACCACCTACGGCACGGGAGAGCTGATCGCGCTGGCGCACCGCGCCGGGTGCGAAACCGTCATCGTCTGTATCGGCGGCAGCGCCACCGTGGACGGCGGCAGCGGCATCATCCAGGCGCTCGGTGGACACTTCACGGACGAGCGGGGCGAGCGCATCACGACCCCGATGACCGGCGGACAGTTGCGCTCGCTTCTTCGGGTCACCCCGGCGGATCGCCGCGGCGGTCCGAAGCTGCGCGTGGCGTGCGACGTCACCAACCCTTTGTGTGGTGAGCATGGCGCGGCCGCGGTGTACGGACCCCAGAAGGGGGCGACGCCGGCGATGGTGCGCGAGCTCGACGAAGGCCTGCGCCACCTGGCAGACCTGCTGGGGACCGACCCCGACACGCCGGGTTGCGGTGCGGCGGGCGGGGTGAGTTTCGGACTCGTGGCCGCGTGTGGGGCGACGTTGGAGCGCGGGGTGGATCTGGTCCTGGATGCCATCGGGTTTCAGCAGCGCTGCCGGCATGCGGACCTGGTTCTGACCGGCGAAGGCCGGCTCGATGAACAGTCGCGCTCCGGGAAGGCGGTCATGGGCGTGGCCCGGATGGCGCGGCGTTGCGGCGTGGGAACCATCGCCATTGTCGGTTCGACCGGCCCCGGCGCGGAAGCGTGCCGCGAGGAACAGCCGGGAGGATTTCTCGATGATTTTCTTTCGTTGACCGCGCGCTTCGGGGGGGAACGAGCCCGCGCGGAGCCGGCGTGGGCGGTCCGTGAAGCCACGCGGGAGCTGATCCGGGATGTGGCGGGGCTGCCAGCCGGCGAGGGGCGGTGACGTATCGTCTCTGTCGCCGGGCCCGCGCGGCCGGTAGGATGGTGCGTTCACTTTGGTCCACGGGAGTCATGGCATGGCGGCGAACGATGGTCAGCTCAACCAGGATCTCCTGCAACGTGTGCTGACGGTCTCGCGCCATCTCGGTGCCTCGGCCGATCTGAACGAGATTCTCGCGGTTATCATCGACACGATGCGCGACGGTCTGGACGCGGAGCGCGCGACGGTTTTCGAGTTCGATCCGAAAACCGATGAACTGTTCACGTTCGTCGCTCATGGCCTCGGCCGGTCCGCGGGCGAAGACGGCGAACCGGGGGCCGAGGAGATTCGGGTACCGGCGAACAAGGGCATTGCCGGCGACTGCGTCCAGCAGCGAGCGATGATCAACGTGCCCGATGCCTATGCGGATGATCGGTTCAACCGCGAGGTGGACAAGCAGACCGGTTTTCGCACCCGCTCCATTCTCGCCATTCCGCTGATTACGCACGATCATGAGCTGGCGGGCGTGGCGCAGGTGCTGAACAAACGGGGCGGAGCCTTCACCGAAGCGGATGAAGAGATCGCCAGCGCGCTGGCGGCCCACGCCGCGGTGGCAATGAAGCGCGGCCGGCTGATTGAAGATCGACTCGTGCGTGAAAAACTGGAACGAGATCTCGCGCTGGCGCGCGAGATTCAGCAGAGCACGTTTCCCACGGAGTTGCCGAGCCTGGACGGCTTTGATCTGGCCGCGTGGAGTGAGCCGGCGGATCAGACCGGCGGTGATGCCTACGACATCATCGGCCTGCGCGGGGCGATCACCGACGCTTCGGTTGACTCCGCCGCCGCGACCTCCGGGCGTGAATCGGCCGCCCGGGCGTATCTGCTGATGGCCGACGCAACCGGGCATGGCGTCGGGCCGGCGCTCTCCGCGACGCAGGTGCGCTCGATGCTGCGCATGGGCGTGCGCATCGGCGCGAGCCTGACGCAGATCGCGCGGCATATGAACGAGCAGTTGGGTGAAGATCTTCCCGCCGGCCGGTTCGTGACGACCTGGTTCGGGGAACTCGATGTCACAAGCTCGCAGCTCCGAACGCTCAGTGCCGGTCAGGCGCCGCTCTTCTGGTATCACGCGAAGGATGATCACTTCGAGGGAATCAGCGCGGACAGCGTCCCGCTCGGTGTCATGGATGATCTGGAAATCGATGCGCCGCGGACACTCACCCTTGAGCCCGGCGATCTCTTCATCGTCTTCTCCGACGGCATCTACGAAGCGGCCGCACCCGACCGTTCCGAGCAGTTCGGCGTCGACCGGACGCTGGAGATCGTGCGGAAGTCGGCCTCGCGATCGGCGGCGACGATCATCGATGCCGTGCGCGACGCGGTCCTTCGCTTTACGCAAGGCGCGCCGCCGGACGATGATCGAACGGCGATCATTCTGAAGAAGACCGACTGACTGACGCGCATCCGAGTTGCCGATCAATTTCGGGCGCGAGAGGAGATTCACCGCGGAGGACGCGGAGCAGGGCAGAGGAGATGAGAAAGGAAGTGACGAAGTGGGAGCATGGAGGCGCCAGCCTGCGGCCCTTCTCCGGATTCCTTCGCTGGACGCTCTCAT